>JBFMGC010000056.1 GCA_040752815.1 Candidatus Zixiibacteriota bacterium | reverse complement strand
CCATGCGTCACAAACACCATGCGCGGCGGTGTTTTCACCGGCTCCAGCCAGTGCAAGATTTCATAGAAATCTGCGTGGCCGGATAAACCGTGGAAATGAACCACCCCGGCGTGTACTTTGTCAGGGTGGTTATGGATGCTGATCTCGGCAGCGCCCTCGGCCAGTTGCCGTCCCCTGGTGCCGGCCGCCATGAATCCGACCAGGGCGACCGTGGCCGTCGGATCCGGCAGCCGCTGCATCAGGTGGTGCATGATGCGCCCGCCGGTCAGCATCCCACTCGACGAGATAATCACCGCGGGCCCTTTGAGCTTGTTGAGCATCTTCGACGATTCCCGTTTCCGGTGAAGGTGGACATTCCGGCTGCTGAGCAGGCACTCTTTGCCGCCCAGCTTACTGAGGTCGACTCCCTGCTGACCCTTGTACTTGATGTAAACATCAGTCGCCACTACTGCCATGGGCGAATCTATATGAATATCTATCGGCGGCACCAGTCCATAAGATGTGAGCTCGTTTATCAAATATACGACCTGCTGGGCCCGTCCTACAGCGAATGCCGGCACCAGCAGAACGCTCTTGCGCTTTACCACGTCGTTTATGAGCTCGATGAGCATCGCTCTCGGATCCTCCGGCGGGTGAAGGCGCGCGCCGTAGGTCGATTCGCACACCAGGTAATCGAACTCAGGAGGCTCGGCCGGATCGACCGTAAGCGGGTTGCCGTAGCGACCGATGTCACCCGAAAACAGGATCGACGACTTACGATCGTTTTCCGAGTATTCGATTTCCACCCCAGCCGCCCCGAGGATATGCCCGGCCGGGTGAAACCGGAAACGCAGTTGCTTACTGAGCGGGTGCCACTGGCCGAATGGCGCCGGTTTGAACAGCTTGATAGCCGCCCGTGCGTCGTCGGTCGTGAACAACGGCAGCGCTTTCTCGTGCCGGGTAAGTCTCTTCTTGTTGCGCCAGGCGGCGTCTTCTTCCTGTATCTCGGCGCTGTCCAGAAGCGATATCTCGGCCAGATCGGCGGTGGGCGGTGTCGCGAACACAGTTTTGCCAAGCCCCTGGCGCACAAGGCGCGGAAGGAAGCCAATATGATCGATATGGGCGTGAGTCAGGATGACGGCGTCGAGGGATCGGGGATCGAACGCGGGCGGCTCCCAGTTTCTGACTCTCAGATCGCGCGGACCCTGGAACACGCCGCAATCTATCAGGACAGAGTGTCCACCCAACTCAAGCAAGTATTTAGAACCAGTGACGGTCTCGGCCGCACCGTGGAAGGTCAGTGTCGCCAATGGGTCGCGCTCCGGGATCTGTCGTTGGTCTTCAATGATGGTGATACCCGAGCTGTGCCCGAGAGCCGACTACCGCTTGCCAACGGGAGCCCCTTCGAAGGCCTGTTCGATCGGCACCTCGGTACCAAACCCGAGCGATACACCGATGGACATAGCAGTCCGCACCCAGGGATGATCCGCACTCACCCGGCGGATTTTGCCGGCGACTTCTGTGATTGGCACCGTGCCGGTCCGGCCGTCTCTCAAAACTACCATTTTGCCGGTGTTCCCCTCGGCCACCTGGTGCATGGCCTCGACACCAAAGCGAGTTGCCAGAACACGATCAAACGCGGTCGGCGAGCCGCCTCTCAGGAGATGCCCCAGCACGGTTACTCGTGCCTCGATATTGAGAAGTCCCTCGAGCTGCGATGCCAACTGGTATGAGATACCGCCGAGTCGCACCGGATCGGGCGAGTTGGCTACACGACGTTTGACCACCATGCTGCCGCCGATCGGCTTGGCGCCCTCGCCTATCACCACAATAGAAAAGCGCTTTCCACGCGAGTTTCGCTCTTTGATTCGGTCGCAGACAGCCTCGATATCGTATGGCACCTCTGGGATGAGGATTATGTCGCCTCCACCCGCAAGGCCCGCACCGAGTGCAATCCAGCCGGCGTACCGACCCATGACTTCCACAATCATTATGCGGTGGTGCGACTGGGCAGTCGTGTGAATTCGATCAATGGCCTCAGTGGCCACCGACATCGCCGAGTCGAAGCCAAAGGTAACATCGGTCCCCCAGAGATCATTATCAATGGTCTTCGGCACACCCACGATGGGCATCCCTTTGTCAATCATACCAGCCGATGCCGCCATGGTGCCGTCGCCGCCGATCGCGATCAAAGCATCGAGCCCCAGTGCTTCGAAATTGCGGACCGCCTGGGAAGAACGATCCAGATACACATAGTCTTCGTCCTGCAGCACGGGGAAGCGGAACGGATCGGCGCGATTGGACGTCCCCAGAATCGTGCCGCCGAGAGCCATGATTCCGGACACGTCTTTGGGCCCGAGGTTGATAAAGCGATTCTCGATAATTCCCTCGTAACCGTCGAGAAAACCAACAACTTCCCAATCGTAATCACGCTCGGCGGTTTTGACAACCGCGCTGATAACCGCGTTGAGGCCGGGGCAATCGCCCCCGCCGGTGAGAATGCCGACACGCTTGGATTGTTTCATAAGACCGTAATCCTAATCTTTCCCGGTAACGGTATGATCGGCTCAACCTTACGCCGGATCAACCGATTTTGTAACATAAAAAGCGGGACCGGCTGCTTCTCCGCGTGGCTGAAGTACGCTAACTTGGCAAACCTACTGGGCCTCGCGCGGTCTGGCGACCTTGCCCGACCGCCGTGATTATGTGGAATTTGTTGTTGCCCAGACCCCGAACTAACGATAATAACATTAGGTTTAACCTACCGGATCGCGAAGCATTGGACGGTACCAACTTATGCGCGTAAAACAACTTCTGGTTCTCCCCAAACTGCCGGCCCGCCTGGCCCGGCTCGAGGAACTGGCCAATAACCTCTGGTATTCCTGGAGCTGGGATGTCGTCCGCCTGTTCATCCGTCTCGACGCCGACATGTGGGAGAAGTGCTACCAAAACCCGGTGGTCATGCTGTCCAAGCTCCCGCAGCAGCGACTTGAAGAAGCTGCGTCCGACGAGGCTTTCATTGCCAGTCTGGATCGGGTTTACAACCAATATCAGGAGTATCTTAAGCGGGAGCGCTGGTTCCATTTCAAGCATGGCACGCTCGAGGGAGAACACATTGTCTACTTTTCGCTCGAATACGGGCTCGACACCGGCCTTCCGGTTTATTCCGGCGGTCTGGGTGTACTTTCCGGCGATACCCTGAAGTCGGCATCCGATCTCGGCTTGCCGATGGTCGCTGTCGGGTTGTTGTACCGCTACGGGTATTTTCGCCAGATTCTTTCCGCCGATGGCTGGCAGCAGGAGCGCTACGAGGAAAACGACTGGTACCACATGCCGGTCCAGCTCGTGAAGGACCAGGACGGCCAGCCCGTGAGGGTCTCGTTGGTGCTCGATAACGTGCCGGTGCAGATCCAGATCTGGAAAGTCAGGGTGGGCCTGATACCTCTTTACCTGCTCGACACAAATATTCCCGAAAACTCGTCCAAAGCGCGTGAGATAACCTCGGTGCTGTACGGCGGCGACAAGGATATGAGAATCCGCCAGGAGATCGTGCTGGGTGTCGGCGGCATACTGGCGCTCCGGGCACTCGGTGTCAGCGCCGCCATGGTGCACTGCAACGAAGGCCACTCCTGGTTTCTCACATTGGAGAGACTTCGCCACCTGATTAAGGATCACGGCCTGACGCTGGCTGAGGCAATACAGTTTGTCTGGTCGACCACGGTATTCACCACGCACACGCCGGTGCCGGCCGGCAACGAGAAGTTCGATCCGGTGTTGATCCGTCGGTATCTGGGTGAAACCGTGGCGCAACTCGGCATGGAATGGAACCAATTTCTGGCTATTGGCCGGGTGAATCCGAGCGACGACGCCGAGCACTTCGGCATGACAGTAGCTGCGCTCAAGTCATCAGCGTTTTGTAACGGTGTCTCGGAACTGCACGGCCGGGTCTCACGCGAGATGTGGCACAACATCTGGCCCAACCTCCCCAGCCAGGAGGTACCGATTCGGGCGATCACCAACGGCGTGCATCCGGCATCGTGGATTTCCCACGACGTAAAGGACTTGTACGAATCTTATTTCGGACCGAAGTTTATTGAGCAGCCCGGCGCCCCGGAAGTCTGGCAGAAGGTTCACAACATCCCGGACGTTGAGCTATGGCGAGTGCACAACCGGCGTCGCGAACGCCTCGTCTATTTTGCCCGCAAGCGCTTAAAAATGCAGCTGCAGAGGCGCGGAGCCAGCTACGCTGAGATTCAAAGAGCGGACCAGTATCTGGACCCGCAAATTCTGACGATCGGCTTCGCGCGTCGATTTTCCACCTACAAGCGCGGCGACCTGATCTTCTCCGATCCTGACCGGTTAGACAAGATAATCAACGACGAGGACCGCCCGGTGCAGATAATAATCTCCGGCAAGGCCCATCCCCTGGACACACCCGGCAAGGAGATCATCAAGCACATCATCGCGTACTCTTCGGAGCCTCGGTTCCGCAACCGAATCATCTTCCTCGAGGATTACGATATCAATGTCGCGCGCTATCTGGTGCAGGGATCCGACGTATGGTTGAACAACCCGCGACGGCCCCAGGAGGCGTCCGGAACCTCCGGCATGAAAGCCGCCCTCAACGGTGTGCTGAACCTTTCGGTGCTTGACGGTTGGTGGGTGGAGGGGTACGACGACGAGAGCGGGTTCAAGATCGGCAACGGTGAAGAATATGACAACGTGAAGAGCCAGGATCAACTCGAAGCCGAAGCTCTGTACAACGCGCTCGAACGGGAGATCGTGCCGCTCTTCTACGACCGGAGCGGTATTGACATCCCGGAGGAATGGCTGGCCAAAATGAAAGCCGCCATTCACAAAACCGGCGAACACTTTTCGGCGCACCGGATGCTGATGGACTACACGAACCAGTTCTATGCACCGGCTATCGAGTCGTCGCGGAAACTCCGAGAGAACAGCTTCGTGTTGACCAGGGAAGTTACCGCCTGGGTCGACCGGATCACCCGAAGTTGGGACCGGATAAATATCCGCGACATTGACTTCCCCAACGCCGGCGGCACGGTACAGGTGGGCGAACGGGTCGAGGTCAGCATGAAAGTCGATCTGGGTGAGATCACCCCCGACGATGTCACCGTGCAGGTGGTCGCCGGCCAGATCAACTCCCAAGAACAGTTTCTCGACTTTGCACCATCGGCGGCCGCGCTCAACGGCTCGCACGAAGGCGATCGAGGGATCTACGTCTATCGCGGTGAGGTGATTTGCTACGAATCGGGCCGCCTTGGCATTACGGCGCGCGTAGTACCCCGCAACGACAATCTGCTCCATACCTGCCGCCCCAAGCTGATAAGCTGGTGGTGACGAACAGTAATGTAGTGCTCCGCATCCTGCGATACGGCTGCCAATCCCGCCCGAAGGTGGGTGGGCCACCGAAAACTCCTTCGTCGACCAGCGCCGGAATCTCAGCAAAATTAGTTGATTCGTAACTCCGCCATCGTATCATCGGCCTCATGGTCAGTCCCTGCGTGCGCGCGACGAAGATTATCGTCCTTGCCCTGTTCCTGTGCAGTTGCGCCACCCTCCAGCCCCGAAAACAAGCTCCTGCTTTTGATCAAATCACGCTGAACATCCGTGCCGTGGCCCACGAGGGCGACCCGAGTGAGAACCAGTGGCTGCGAGTGTGCGCCGTACTCAATCGGTACGGCAGCGTCGACTGCGCCAATTACGAGCGCACCAATTGCCAACAGGTGGGTTCGGTACGAGTTTGCGATTTCGACAACATCGTCCTGAAGTTCTCCCCGCCCCTTTCACTGGACCGTCTCCTCCGACTCCACCGTGACCTGCAGGGCCTCGAACGTGAGGGCATCTCGCTCGGTCTGGCCAACGCCACGTTTGCCGGCACCTATCTAAGTCTCGCCACCAGAGGAACGCTGTCGATCAGAGTTCGGATAGCCGTCACGCCCGGCGCGACTCTTTTCTTGGAGCGACGGTTCCCCGGAGTCTGTGAGAAGGTAGAGACGCCTGACAACGTCTTCTTCGATGAAATCAGTCTGCGTCCCGGCCAGGAGTGGATCTACTACCGGACCGAATTGAAGACCAGCGGTCAGCCGGTCCGCCGCTACTTCCGCTTGAACGTCAGCTCCAAATTGGAGCAGGAACTCTCCCCGGTCGAATTCAACAGTCAGATCGGCAAGTCGTAGCCGGCCGACGGCCCAGGCGGGGAATGGCCCAGTTGCCCCTTAAGATCGACGGCAAACCAGCCGATGATTCCATTTGGGGTCAAGGATGGATTCAGTTTCAACTCGAGACCTGGTCAACGGAGGATACCTGCCGGTTTACCGAGATGCTCTTCGGCCCGGCACGGCGCCGGAGTTCGACTTGTATATCGAGTGCGCCAGCGGGATCGTGCTTTATAACTCCGCCTGCACTCCGTTTTCGGGGGAATCACACCAGGCGTTGCTCGACGGCGGCATCACCCGGCTGTACGTGGCCGGACGGGACCGCCGCGCGTATCACACCTATCTCGAAAAGCATCTCAGTGAAATAGCCACCGATCAATCGCTAACAGAAAGTGTTCGGGCTGGAATAGTCTATGACTGCGCCAAACTGCTTATGGAAGATCTGTTTGCCCGACCGACCATGGGCGAGAACATCCGGCGGAGCCAGGAGCTGGTGGCATCCACAGTAGGCTTCGTTCTGACCGGGCGGGCGGCATTCGAGAGCCTTCTGCGTGTGATGTCATTTGATTACTCCACTTACACCCATTCGGTGAATGTCTGTGCCCTATCGATCGCCCTGGCGCAGTATGTCGGGATCCGCAATCCAAAAGACCTGAAAGTTCTCGGCACCGGCACCCTGCTGCACGACATCGGCAAAACCAGGATCGATGACGCCATCCTGAACAAGAAGGGGCAGTTGTCGGAGGCCGAGTTCGAGCAGGTACGACAGCATCCCTGCTGGGGACACGAGATCCTCAGCTCAACAGATATGATTGAGAAAGATTCCTACCTGCCGGTGATCCAACATCACGAGCGCGAAAACGGAACCGGGTATCCGCTCGCCATCGACGGTTCCGGGATTCACATCTACGGAAAGATCACGGCGATCGCCGACGTGTTCGACGCCATGACTACGCAGCGGTCATACCGCTCGGCTATCGACGCCTACCCCGCACTCAGGAGTATGTTCGCCGACCAGGGGGCGTTCGACCGCAACCTGCTCGAGCAGTTCGCCCGGATGCTGGTCCCAAAGAAACCTTAATCCTCCCCAGTCGTGAAACGTGCTGGCAGGCGACCCTGCCCGATAGACTTACACATATGGTGGTGGGGGAAGGATTCGAACCTTCGAAGGCTTCGCCGACAGATTTACAGTCTGTTCCCTTTGGCCACTCGGGAACCCCACCACGACGCGGCAAAAGGCGATCAGCCGCGGTCCCCTGTTTTCGGGGAGCGGCAATATACCAACCGAGTAGGTAAAATCAATCCAAAAATCAAATGCCTGCGCCGGGTATCGCCGCGACCTCCGAAAAGCGCGCAGCTAACCCAGCTACTCTGGCCCAAACAATCCTTGTGAGTGTCAACGAACACCGGTACCTTACGCTCTCATGGGCCAAAAGTTCAGGCTTCAGGCGTCCGGAGAAATCGCCGACGCGCATCCGCCCAATCGCCACGTCAAAGTGCTTTCTCTGATTCTCATCGTCTTCTTCGGGCTTTTCCTGTTTTTTTCGTCGTTTTCCATCGCCCTGGCCCAGACAGCGTTGGGGATTGCGGTCCTGGTTTTCGGGGCGATACTTATAACCGAACGCGGCGCTCTTGCCGGAGCAAACTTACGGCCACTTTTTGCTGCCTGGGGGCTATATCTGTTCTGGCTCGTGCTGGTATCGCTGGTCAACGAGAATCCCCTGCGCTCGTTAAACAACATCCGCGAGGAATGGCTGCTGGTGATCGTACCGATCGGCGTGTATCTAAACCGGAACCAGGTCTACCGTCGACGATTGCTGCTCCTTCTCGCCCTGGCGCTCCTGATGATTTCTGCGTACGGGATCGTCCAGCACTTCACCGGTTTTCACTTTAGGGCTGCTCAGCCGATTCATCGCGCCGGTGACAACTGGCGGTTATCCGGCAACTTCTCGCACCCGCTTACCTACGGCTTTTTCGTAGTCACGCTGAGCACCTTCTTCCTGACTTTGATAGCCGCCTGGTTTCGCCGGATGAACGCAGGCCAAAGAAGAAACTGGTATGGCCGTATTCTGATAGCAGCGACACTGGCCGGGCTGGCGGCCTCGGCGTTGTGCAACAGCCGTGGGCCGATGCTTGCCCTTGGTGTCGGTTTGATCGCAGTCGGGTGGCTGATGGGGCAGTTACGCTGGACGCTGATCGGGCTGGCGGCTGTCTGCCTCATGGCGCTGATTTTATCTCCCGGGCTGGCCGGTGTTTTTACACAGCGCATAACCAACGATTGGCGCGTCGATAACCCAGCCGGGCGTCTGTTTATCTGGGAGCACTCGCTGGCCATCGCTGAGGAGAATCCAATCTTCGGCAGCGGCCCTGGGAATTTTGGCGAATCATACCTCGAAAGTCTCGCGCCGGAGCTTCGGGACTCGAAAGGTATGGGGCACGCCCATAACGACTTCTTACACGTCGCCGCCATAGCAGGCATTCCGGCGGTGATCTTTTATCTGGCAATCTGGATAGTTGCCCTGCGGAGGTTCTGGCAGGTCGGGCGGCTACCAGACGGTTTGCCTTTTGGCCGCGCGCTCAGCCTCGCCGGATTGGCCGCATCTGTCGTATTCCTGGCGGGATCGATGACCGAAGCGGCTTTCGCCGACGAGGAACTCCGCCAGATTCTGTTGGTTCTCTGGTCGTTCGCCTGGAACCCGCAGGAATCGACCGCTTGACCTCGCGCGAGGCAGACTGAGAGAACATCTCCCGCACTCCCTTCTAATCGGTGCATGGTAACGCCTGTACCCAACTTGATCGTGGACCAGGCCGCACCAGCGCGACCCGCTCCGTGCGTGGTAGACATCCCCGTCCACTGCGGCCTCGCCTGCTGAGTATCAATGGGTCCACCCCCGCTCCCTGACGCACCGGGAGGCACGCAAGGCACCTCTAAACGGAGGGTGTTGCGTGTGCTGTCGGGCGACCCTGTCCGGCAATCTCGGTACCGCCCGCCTCCCTCCGAGTCGGCCACGATCACGGGCACGATCCGGGGCTTGGCACCAGCGTTGCTTCAAAGTTCGGTAATTGGCAGCTTCTTAAAGAAAAGCATCGGTTTACGTTGATCAGTAGGCACAGTTTTGACATGTGTTTGCATAACTGTATACATAGTGTTGCATAAAACCAGATATAACTAATCACCTTTTTAGGAGGCCAAACGTGCTCAAAGCAAGCAAACTGTTAGTCCTGCCAATAGTCGCCGCGATCATGATCGCAGGCTGTTCGCAGGACCCGGATCAGACCAATCTGATCGGCCCCGACCTCTCGGCCGCTTACGTGCCGGCGGCGGGTGACGCAGTGACGTCCGCGACGCTGTATGTCTACGTATGGCAGTCGAGCGGTCACAACGTGACCACTCACCAGGTAACCGCCGATTGGGCGGAAGCCGCCGTGACGTGGAACAACTTCGGCGGCGCCTTCAACGGAGCGGCGGAAGGTTCATTCCTGGCCGATTCTCCGGGCTGGAGGACGGTCAACCTGACGGCCCTGGTGACCGCCTGGTCGGACGGAAGCTACTCCAACTTCGGCGTCCTGCTCAAGCAGGGATTCCAGGAAGTTCCCCGCACCTGGATTTACAGCCGTGAGAACGCGACCAACCAGCCGTACCTGGAGGTGTGCTACTCGACCGCGGGCGGCCCGGTCTGTGTCCAGTATCCGTGCACCGGCGACGCGTCGATTGCTGAAAACCTCCCCAACGACAACTTCGGCCTGATCAACACCATGTTTGTCGGCTGGCCGGCGATCGGTGAGCTCGAGAAGCAGGCCCTGCTGCGCTTCGATGTCCCGCCGGTACCGGAAGTGGCCTCGCTGGGTGACTTCGTATGGTACGATGACAACGAGAACGGGATTCAGGATGCCGGCGAAGTTGGTATTCCCGGCGTGACGGTCCACCTGATGGACTGCGCCGGTAACATTCTGGCCACCGCCGTTACCAATGCCAGCGGTTACTACTTGTTCAGCAACCTGATGCCGGGCAACTACAACGTTCACTTTGTCGCTCCGCTCGGTTTCGTGTTCAGCCCGCAGGATCAGGGCGGCGATGACGCACTGGACAGCGATGTTAACCCTGCCAACGGGATGACCATTTGCACGACGCTCGAGGGCGGCGAGAACGACCTGACCTGGGATGCCGGTCTCTATATGCCCCCGCCTCCGGAGGGTTGCTCGCTGACAATCGGCTATTGGAAGAACCATGCCGGGTTCGGTCCACAGCCCGATTACCTCTCGCAGTTCCTCCCGATCTGGCTCGGTACTGCCGGCGGCGCCCGGAGCATCTACGTGAATACCGTTCAGATTGCTTATGACATCCTGACTATGCAGGTGTACGGTACTCCGACTAACGGTATCACCAAGCTGTACGCTCAGTTGCTGGCGGCCAAGTTGAATATTGCCAACGGCGCCGACGGCAGCGCTATCGCCGGCACGATTGCGGCGGCTGATGCCTTCCTGGCCAATCGTTACTACTTGAACTGGAACTCGCTGTCCAAGACGCAGAAGAAGAATGTTCTGGCCTGGTTGACAATGCTCGATAACTACAACAACGGTATTATCGGCCCCGGTCACTGCGACATCATCGGCGACGGTAACGACGAATAAGTCAGATCACTGACACACAACAAACCCGCAGGAGTTATCTCCTGCGGGTTTTCTTTTGTCAGGAAAAGTCGAAGTCCTGAGGCGAGACGGACTTCCAGTGATGGAGTGACGTCGCGAAGTCGTATTCGAAGGAAAACCCGAGATCAATCAGCGTCTGTGGCACGATGTGGGTCGGTGTTGCCGCTTTTCTCACGCGGACGGGGTGGATCGGACTCTTGCCGCCGACCAGGCGTTGAATTCCGCTCGAAATGGGCAGCAATATGGCGAGGGGTAATGGCAGCACCAGCGCGTCGCGGCCGAGAAAGGTCTTGATCTGAGATACGATCTCATAAAGGGGTTGGGTCGGTGTTTCGACATAGTTATAAACCAGGGTGGGGCGATCCAGATCGAGTACAAAGTCTACGCTGTCGAGCAATCCGTAGATGTATGCGTAGGATTTGTAAATGCGGGGGCTGCCGGGAAAGGCGAAGTAGCCTTTGCGGATCGCGCGGATCATCCGCATGATGTTGCCCGGATCGCCCGGACCGTAGACAACACCGGGCCGGCAGATCACCAACCGCCGCCCCGCGCCGGCGTGCTGCCATCCCTCGTGGATGCACTCAGCCGGATACTTGGAGCCGCCGTACGGGGTGATCGGCCTGATGGGTGACTGCTCGGTGGTGGGCTTATCGACCGGGCCGTAAACCGATATGGAACTCGTGAAGTAGATATTGTGACAGCCGATCGCCTCGGCGTAGGCACACACGTTGCGCGCCCCTGCCAGATTCGTCTCGTAGTACTCGTAAGGTTCGTGGCCCGGTTCCCGGTGAATAGCCGCCAGGTTGAATATCCAATCAGGCGGCTCGACTACGAGATCGCGAGATATGGGGTGACGCACGTCGGTCAGCGAGTATGATATTCCGGGCGCTCCGTCAAGAGAGCAGGGAGCTATATCGGCGAGATGGACGTGCTGAAACCGCCCGGTGCGAAGAAAATGCCGGGCCATGTGCGTGCCGATGAACCCTGATCCACCGAATATGACGCACCGTCTCACGTATGCCTCTCCTCCGCCGGTTGTGTCTGTTTCCAGTACGACTTGTTGGCACTGAGATATCGCTTGAACCATGAGGGCAGCCACTGCTCGCCGGCTCCAAGGCGGTACCCGATAAGTTTCATCGCGGCGCGCAAGATCGCCGACGGTATTGCCCAGGGCCTCACTTTCCGCAGGTAGCTCATTTGCGAGCAGATGAACCTGATGCCCTCGCCGCCGGCTCCGCCGAACTCCCGCCGTATCCAGGGCGCGCGAGCATGAAAGACGCCAATGTCGAAGTAGCGACGGAATTCCTGCCTGATTGTAAACGGGTGGGAGTGGTAGACCGCCGCGCCTGCCTCGTAGACAACTTTCCATCCGGCGAGAATCATTCGGGAAGCCGCAAATGTATCCTCATTCTGAATAGTGTCGAGAGGAAAGCCGCCGACCTCGAGCAGCGCCCGGCGACGCCACGCCGCAAAGGAGTTCGATATGAATGACGTTTTCAAACCGAGACGCGCGATATCAGCGCGAGTTCTCACGGAGGTCTGGTCAGGGTAGTTGAATAAGCGAGCATGGGCTTCAATCGGGTCGGCGTACTGCCGAGGTAACTGCCGTCCGTAAGCTGCTCCAACCTGGGGGTCATCGAACCACTGAATCAGCCGCGCGAGGGATTCGGGTGTGGCCAGGATTGCATCCTGGGTAAGGAAGATCAGCAGTTCGGAATCTGCCAACCGTTCGACACACTCCTGGCGGGTGCCACCGTGGGAGAAGGACTGCCTGTCGATGACATGAATGTCAAAACCGAAGTCCTTCGCGATTTGGACTGTGCTGTCGGACGAAGACGAATCCACGAGCAACAGCTTGTCCGGCAGGAAGGTTTGAGATTTGAGGGCGGCAAGCCACGCAGGAAGGTCGCACTCGGCATTCAGGGTCGGCAGAATCAGCGCGGTGCGAAGTGCAACAATCGGCAATGAGTGTGGCCTGTGAGACACGAGTGCTGACAATCCTATAAATTCACAGACCGATCGATTCCGTTCGATCGGCAAGCTGTCCGAAAAGAAAAAGGGGGAGGGGTTATTTGTCCACCGAAATCGGCTGACGACGAAAGCGCTCATGCACCCGCGCATAGACCCGTCGGCTGCGAGGGAAACTCGATTCCAGGAGATTGCGGAGCTCACGCTGGGTATCCTGACTCGAACCACGACTGATCTGCCTGGCTATTTCGAGGCCAAAAATCGCGAGGACCACGAGAACGAAGGCGATCGTCGACACCGCCAGTACAGTCAGCGTGCGATGCGGGCCCGATTTCAGCGTAGGAAGCGATGCCGTGTCCAGTATTCTGACCACCGGCACATCCTTCTGGGCATCGAGCTTGGCGATTTCGTACTCCTGGAGGAGGTAGGCGTAGGTGGTGGCTTTGGCCTCGGCATCGCGCTTGAGCCTGGCCAGTTCCTTGAGCAGGGGCGGACTACTGGTAGCAGCCCAGTTTCGATTGCGGCTCTGGTAGGCCTCCAACGAGTCCTCGGCCGCGCGAAGTTCAACTTGACGTGTTTCGAGTTCGCGGCTGAGGTAGCGGACCCGCTCGCGGGCCTCGGAGCGACGGCTATAGAGATTGAAGTTCTCCAGTTGGGTCAGGTATTCCGTCACGAGCGCCTGCGAAAGCGCGGCATATTTGGTTTCCACACGCAAGGTGATTTCGCCGGTCCGCGAGTCAGTGTCTATCGACGTGATCTTCGCGAGCATCCGGCGCTGACGATCGGGATCGGTCTCGTCAAAGTACTCCGGCAGGGAGACAGTAATCACACCACTGTAGTCGGAAAACAAGTATGACTTTCCAAGGAGTGAATCACTAACCAGTTTGGAACGGAGAATGACCGGGAAGAGAGTGGACGAGTTAGCGTCTTCGCCGCCGTCCATACCGGCCAATCCGGCCATAGCTTTGAGGGCGGAGAAGCCGCTCGACCCGCCCGAGGGCAGTATCACGGCGGTCGACGTGTACTGATTGGGAGTAAGAAGCATGACCACCGCGGTCAGGACACTGACCAAACCGACCACTCCCACAATCCAACGCCGCCGCCGTAAAAGCAGCGTCGCCAGAGCCGGGAGGTCTACCTCATATCGGTACTGGGTGGCGTCGGAGACACTGTCCTGGGTCTGCGGCGACGATGCCTGAGCCGAGTTTCTGATCGTGAACTTTCCTGTCATAGATAGCCCGAGTATTCTTTAGCTCAGGCAACAATCAAATGCCATGCCGTTCAGTATCGAGATTCGCCTACAAGTAAGTGCGTGCGATTCAATTAGATATACAGTTCTTTTGAAGTGTTTTCGATAGCGGGTTTGGGCAGAGATAGCTCCGCCGGAACGAAGTTCCGGCGCCCTGGGAAACCACTTCCCAGCGGACCTTACGTGCAGCTACAAGAGGTTACTTCTGACGACCGTTCATCGGGTCCCAAGTGTGGCTATCAAGATTGGCTTTCGTCAGCTCCGGGTGCGCGCGAACATAAGCGAGGATATCCGGATACGCACGGTAGACCCGGCCCAGGTCCATCTCGTGGTATATGCGACGAACAAGAGCGAGATCGCTCTCGGTATCGACTGTCCACCGCAGATCGGAGTTGTCCTGGGTGTCTTTGACCGAGCGGATGGTGAACAGCCCGGTGCGGTCGCGCCTGATGAACGAGGTTACATGCTCGCGATCCTCGGCTGATGTGGCCATGCGATGGCATTTTTCGAGTGTGTCGCGGGCCATCGCTTCGACATCGAGTCCCCTCGGATAGGTGCGTTCGATCACATTGCAGGCATAGGCGTATGCCCCCCCACTAGCGACCAGCTCGTCGATGACCCGGTCGACGATCGCCGCGTCGATCAGTGGGCAGTCGGCGGTGATCCGCACGATCATGTCCGCGGCAAACTGAGCAGCGGCTTCGTAATAACGCGAGAGCACGTCGTACTCGCTTCCGCGATAATAGCCGAGCCGTTCGGCCTCGGCGAGCGCTACCAGGGGATCATCGGTGGCGTTGGTTGTTGTCGCCAGCACGATCTGATCCACCGAGCGGCAATGGCGCAGGCGGAAGATCTGTTGCACGAGCATGGGCCGCTCCTCAAGATCGGCCAGCACCTTGCCGGGGCGGCGGGTCGAGGTCATTCTCGCCTGTATGATTATTACGCGTTTCACGGTCATACCCTGAACCTACGGGCTCAGACAGCTCCGCAGGACACGATACACTTTCTCCGCCGATTTGTCCCAACTGAATCTCCGGACGTTCTCCTGCCCTGCCTGGATCAATCGTTCTCGAATGGCGCTGTCCCTTTCGACTTCGAGCATAGCTCGCGTAATGCTTGCGGTGTCGGTCGGGTTGACAAACAATGCCGCCTCGTCGCACACCTCCGGCAGCGAACCGGCGCGCGAGGCGATAACCGGACAATCGCAGGCCATGGCCTCGAGAGCCGGCAGGCCGAATCCTTCGTAAAGCGTGGTCAACATCAACGCGATCGCGTGGCGAAAGAGCCATACTAATTCCGAAACCGAGGCATACTCAACGAAGATCACGTCGCCGATCAATCCCGCGTGTTTCTGCTCCAGATGTCGCTGCAGCCTATCAGTATACTCGTCCCTCCCGCCAACGAATACCAACCGGGCAGAACCGGTCTTTCGATATTCAGCGAATGCGTCGATTAGTCTGAGGCAGTTCTTGTAGGGAAATGTCGCACCGAGGAACAGGAAAAACCTCTGGTCGCGCAGGGACAAGACTTCAGATAACGTTTTGGACGACAGATCTTCCCGTACGGCCGCATGCACAACATCAATCGCGGGACAGCGGGTATAGAACCGCCGCAGGTCAGCCCCGGTACATTCGGAGTCGACTATCACCCGGGAGGTGTTGGCGAGAATCCGCGGCACGTACCATCGGAAATAGTAGTACTGCCGCCGGTAGTTGTGCGGGAAGATTCGCGCGAACAGGTCGTGAACGGTGATCACCTGTATGATGCCGCCACGCACCACGCCGTGGTGGGTCGGTGAATAGAACACCACGCAGCCTGCGCGTTTTCTTTCGGCCATCACTAATCGATCGAGGTGCCAGAGACGACGAAACGGACTGACGGTCGGGATCTCGTGTACCCCTGTTTTGGGGTGATCCAGGGCCGGACCGAGAGACTCTCGCAGGGAATCCGGCGTTCCCGCGATTACGATTTCACTGAAGTTCGTGTCTTCGGCAGCCCACCGAAGCAGCGGCGGCAGCAGGTTGGCGGTATATATCCCCAGGCCGGTCTGTCTCGGCTGGTTCAGGATAGTGGCATTTATGACCAGGCGCGCGGACATAGACTCAGCCCGGCTTGCCCGCGACATGTCCAGCCGGTTCGCGGCTCCCTGCGGACGCAATCGACGAAACGTGCCGCAGAACACCGAGTTCCAGTATCAGCAGGAAAAGCAGTTTGAACGCATTCCCCGGCGCAATCAGCTGGAAAAAATCCCCGGTCCCGAGCACGCCCTCGATCAGGCGGAGCGTGACGTTGAGCGCAATCAGAGCTCGTATTAAATGGCGATATTTCAGAGTGTAATGCAGGTAGTAGAGCAGCAGTGCGAGCAGGCATCCGGCCATGAATTGCAGCGCGAGCGCAACGGGGTACTTGAACGTCAGAACCAGGATAGCCGGGTAGGCCATCGTGTAGCGATAACCGGTCTCAAAGACAGGAAAGGCCTTGTCGGCGCCGATGGCTTGAATCATCACGTATTTCATGCCGGCCGTCCCCTCCGGCACTTGGCCCAGCCTGACAATCGCCCCCCACTCCGCCTGCCAGTGATCTGAGTCGAAACGATCATGCGCGAACAGGTTGTGGTCTGACGCCCACCACAGGTGGCCTTGAAGTGCGAGCACGCGATCGAATAGGAGCTTGCCGGCATCTTTCACGCTGGGCATCAGTGTGTAGCTGGCGTAGGCGCCGGCCAGCAGTACAACGGCACCGGCGGCGGCAACGGCGATGTAGCGCGCCCGCCAGATCTTCATCGACGGATTCTCCGCCCATCGCCGGGCAAACACGGCCGTGTAGTAGGCCACGAGAAGCCTGATCAGCGCAGAAAACTTGTGGCCCGTCAGGACCAAATTAAGAAGCATGAGCACCAGTAGGAAGCCGTTGACCGAGAACCGGCCGCGTGGTCGCCGAAAGTAACCCAACGCCAAAGCAATGTACGCCCCATAGCTGAGCAGAAAATGCTGCACCGGACCGGCCTCGCGGAGGAAAATGATTCGCTGCATTCCTTGAAGGATGGGTATCCCGCCGACATAGTACGAAAAGACAACGTAGCCTATCAGAACCAATGCCAGAAAGTACGCGGTGACTTTAAGGCTGCCCAGGCGAAGGTCCTTTGCGACCAAAGTGTAGTCGCGACGCACCAGAGGTCGATTGGCCAGGAACGACCCGGTCAGGTAGAATCCAACATTGAAGACGATGAAGAACAACGCCAGGCGGCTGGTCGCAAATGTTGTTCCGGTGTAAGCGAACAGCTCCATGTTGTATATGCCCAGATCGTTGTAGAAACAGGAAACC
>JBFMGC010000055.1 GCA_040752815.1 Candidatus Zixiibacteriota bacterium | reverse complement strand
CTGGGCCGGCGCGTTCGTGGCCAGGGCCTTATCCCACCACCGGGCCAGAACACAAAGCGAGAATACAGACGATGCCGGTTGTCTAGTTCAATCCACCGGCCAGGCTGCACACCAAACAACCAAGACAAGTGAACGAATTGATGCGGCCGTACATGTGCCGGCATCCGCTCGGTAGCATAGATTAGGAATGTCAACATGCCCAAGATAGTCAAGAAGCAGAAGATGGGGCTCAGGAGCCTGAGGAGCGCCGGGGGCGGATCGGCGGTGGAAACGTCGCCGTATCGGCCAAGGTACACGGAGAAAATGCCGCCGTGCATCGACGGCTGTCCCAACCACAACAAAATCCGCGAGATGATCATGACCATCTCGCTCGCCGAGAAGCATGAGAAGCCGTTGGATAAAGCGCTCGAGGAAGCTTTCTACATCTTCATGGAAACCTCGCCGTTTCCGTCGGTGTGCGGGCGGGTTTGCCCACACCCGTGCGAGGGGGTATGCAATCGCAACTCGAAGGACGGCCCGGTCGGTGTCAACAAGCTGGAACGGTATATCGGTGACTACGGTCTGGATAATAATCTGAAACCGCGCAAGCTGACCGAGACGATGCGTGCGGAAAAAATTGCGGTGGTTGGCTCGGGGCCGGCCGGAATGTCGTGCGCTTATCATCTGGCGCGGCGCGGGTACCCGGTGACCGTATTCGAGGCGTTTCCCAAGTCGGGAGGCATGCTTAGGTACGGCATACCCGACTATCGCCTTCCGGCAGCGGTTCTCGATGCGGAGATGCAGCGCATACTCGATATGGGTGTGGAGCTGAGGCTCAATACCGCAGTGGGCAAAGAAATCACCATGGATCAGATCCGCGGCGAATACAAGGCGACCTTTGTCGGTATCGGTGCGCACACGGGACTGAAGCTGCGGATCAAGGGCGAAGAAGCCGACAACGTCTTTACCGGCACCGATTTTCTTCATCGGGTGAATGCCGGCGAAACGGTCGAGGTGGGCCACAAGGTTGTTGTGATCGGCGGCGGTGACACGGCTATCGACGCCGCCCGGGTGGCGCGCCGTTTGGGCGCCGAGGCGATCCTTCTGTATCGCCGCACTCGTACCGAGATGCCGGCGATCAAAGAGGAGATCGAAGGCGCTGAGCAGGAGGGAGTGCGGATCGATCTGCTGGCCGCGCCGATTGAAATATACACCCAGAACGGTCGCGCCAAAGGTATGAAGTGCCAGCGGATGCAGCTCGGCGAACCGGATTCATCGGGGCGCCGTCGCCCCGTGCCGATCGAGGGGGATACCTACGATCTGGAGTTCACGACCCTGATCGCCGCGATCAGCCAGGAGCCGGATTTCAAGGGCCTGGAGCATCTGATCGAGGGCAAGGACTGGATCAAAGTCGACGACCAATACCGGACGAAAGATGACGCCGTCTATTCAGGCGGCGACGACATAAACCTGGGCTTAGTCGTCGATGCCATCGCTCACGGACGTATTGCCGCCATGGCGATACATGAGATGATCACGGGCGAACCGGTGACCCGGCATGACTCCGAGATGGCGAAGATCACCTCAGATAAGATGATGCTTGACTGGTACGAGGGGGCCGAGCGGGTCAAGGCGACAGAGATGCCGGTAGCGGAGCGACTGAACAGTCTGACTGCGGAAATCACGAGCACGTTGTCCCAGGAAGAGGCGGTCAGGGAGTCGCGCCGCTGCATGAGTTGCGGCATCTGTTTCGACTGCGGCAATTGCTGGAGCTACTGCCAGGATAACGCGGTCATCAAGCCGCTTATCAAGGGTGAGAAGTATGCGTTCAAGCTGGAGTTCTGCAACGGGTGCAAGAAGTGCGCGGAGAATTGTCCGTGCGGTTACATCGAGATGTATCTGTAACCTGATGAATACAAGGATAATCTGGTAACATATTAAGTGTGTGAGGAAAGAACATGCCGACTTTTGAACATGGTACGATCAAGATCAGCGTGGACGAGGACGGTTTCATGGAGGATCCCACTGCGTGGAACGAGGAAGTCGCCAAGGCGCTCGCTACCACCGAGGGTGTGACCGACATGACCGAGGATCACTGGAAACTCGTGAACTACCTTCGCGATTACTATCTCAAATTCGGGATCGCTCCGATGATCCGGAAACTGTGCAAAGAGACGGGGTTCCCGCTCAAGCGGGTCTACGAACTGTTCCCGTCGGGGCCGGCCAAGGGAGCCTGCAAGGTGGCGGGCCTCGCCAAGCCGACCGGCTGTGTGTGAGGTTGGGTTTTTTGCATACGACCGGAGAGACCGCCGTCTCTCCGGTTTTTTTTGTGAGTGTGTATGAGTGTTGCTCCAGTTGGCGCGCGAGGACGTACGCCAACCACTTCTCTGATCGATCGGCAAGGTTTCATCCCTGCCGTCGGTGAGTTCTCGTAGGACAGAACCCCTGGACCGCGCGCGGCGGCACGCGGTCGGCGGTTCTGCCGTCTTCAGGATTGGTTCAAAGGCATGAATGGCAGGAACTCTGGACATGAGTAATCGTCACAAGATCCCACCCGTTGGGTGGGGTACCGGTGGGTTTGGTTCAAACCGGTAGCCCACAGCTTGCTGTGGGTTTTTCGCTTTTGAACGAATGCTCATTGCCGTGCGCTGCAGACGTCCTCGTCTGCCCGTGTATCGAATCCGGTAGCCCACAGCTTACTGTGGGATGGAAATTGCCCTCGCGAAAAGAGCGATGTCGGGTTTCTCGCACGAATGGTCAATGCTCGGAACCCGACCTAACCGGTAGCCCACAGCTTGCTGTGGGTTTTTCGCTTTTGAACGAATGCTCATTGCCGTGCGCTGCAGACGTCCTCGTCTGCCCGTGTATCGAATCCGGTAGTCCACAGCTTACTGTGGGATGGAAATTGCCCTCGCGAAAAGAGCGATGTCGGGTTTCTCGCACGAATGGTCAATGCTCGGAACCCGACCTACATGCTTGCACGAAACCCAACTGTCAAAACCACGTCTCACGCTAACGTGTTCAACTCAGGGGTTTTGACCTACATTGTTCACGTACGTCTGGTTGGCGCCGAAGCGATTCGGTCCTATCCATGCTCCGGAAAGCGAGGAATTCTTATCTCGCAAAACAGGCTGGAAGAGTCCACCTCGGAAATAGTAGTGTCCAGACCGAGATCGACAGTGAGGCGCCTGAAATCATCCGCGGTGACAGTCGTAGCGGTAAAGCCGTCCTTGCATACAATCACGCCGTTGCCGGTCTTCTCGTAATCGATCTCACCCAGCAAACCTCGTTGCGCCTGCAGCTCGAACCACTGCAGGCGTGGAATCCAGAACGTGTCAGTATAGCTCGAGAAAAGCACGAGTCCGCCCGGTTTGGTCACACGCAGGCTCTCTGCAATCAGGCGGCGTTGATCGATGTGGAAGGCGGATATGCCGTTCTGCATGCAGATGACCACATCGAACTGATGGTCAGCATAGCCCAGGTCGGCGGCGTCCATGCAGGCGAGGCGGACGTTATCGCGGCCGGCGAGATAGATCTGTGCAAGGTGTAGACTCGCGAGCGACGTATCAATGCCGTGCACTTCGGCCGCTTTGCCGGCCAATGGCAGCATGACACGGCCGTAGCCGCAGCCCAGCTCAAGCATAGTGTCACTCGGATTCACCCTGCTCAGCACGTGTCGGATTTCAGCGTCGAGGTATTGTCTCACGCGAGGGGGCGCGATCTCATATACCTGGCGCAGTCGTTCGGCGGAGAGTTGGTCGTCGTAGTAAGGGAATGACACTTTGAAAACACAACAAATGGGCTTGTTGCTCCTATGTAACTGTACTGCCGCGAGCCGGCAGATGAGGGCATCTGCCGGGCACGAATCCTGAAAGTCGAATGTCGGGTTTCTTTCGCAGTTCGCTACGCTCACTGCTCCGGAAGCCGACCTACGAGGCTCAGGAGTCCGGATCGCCGGACGACGTGTCAACGCGCGGCGCGAGAATCGAATCAAGCCAATGCGTTCGGCCGTCAATCGGTTCCAGTTTGAGATAGCGAGGGCCGCCATCATACCTGATCGTGTACTCGCGCAGGATCTCGCCACGCTGTGTCAGCAGCCTGAGTTCGCCCGTGGTAACCGCGTCGCTGATCGCTTTCTCGAATCGTTCGAAACTAAACGTCTTGCCATTGACACCGATTATACTCATGCCCGTCACCAGGCCGGCTTTGTCCGCGGGACTGCCGGGAACGATCTGATCAACTTGCGCCAGGTAATCAGTTATCGTGAGTCCCAGGGATGCATCGTAGATGTGCGCCCCGTTCGCGCCTTCCGTTTCTGCCAGGACCTGCGGCTTCTCGTCAGTATAGTTGATCTGATAACCGGAGGCAGCAAGCGCAGTATGATTGAGCGTATCACTCAGCTTATCGATCCGGTTAGTGATGAGCGAATCCCAACTGAAAGCCGCGAGCGCATTGAGCGTGGACACGATTTCCTTCCGGTCGAAAGAAGCGGCGTTGCGGCTTCCTGGTCCAAGGAACGAACGGCAGTAGGTGTCAAGAGATGCTTCGCCATTGGTCAGCTCTCGAAGGCGGCAGTCGATTTCCAGCCAGAGCATCGCGCCTTCCTCGTAGTAGTCGGCGCCGCGTCGAAGCAGTGCCCAGCTTCGAGAGTTGTGCCAGAAGGTGGGTGTGGAGACGGCGACATCTCGCAGCGATCGCCAGTTACGGCCCGATGTGTTGATGAGATTGGTCCATTCGAGCGCCTGTTCCTGTTTGTATCGCTGGGGTGAAACCAGTCCGGAGCGTACGGCGAGGATATTCCCGAGATACTCATCAAGCCCTTCGTACACCCAGAGCAAATCCAATTGCAGGGGGGTATGGAAATCAGGCACGGCCATACCGCGCGGCGATCGGTATTTGCCGACCCACGCGTGGGCGAACTCGTGGGGCAGCAGCCACTGAAACCAGAAATCCGACTGGCCCGATCCGTACAGCGCCGCGGTCGAGGAGGAGTTGTAGCTCGACGTGCGATGCTCTATCCCGTAGGTCATGATGGAATCACTGACGGCGATAAGAAAGCGATAGTCTCGGAACGGCGTCTTGCCGAAAAGAGCCTCGGTCTCGGCGATCAGCGACTGCCATTTCACCTGCGCCGATCCAGCAAAAGCGGAATCGGCATGCCGAAGAAGCATCTCGTCGTCGACAACGACATGAAACGAGTAACGGGCCATGGACGTTGGCGCAAGATCGTACGAATTCATATGCAGACCGCAAATCACGGGACAATCGAGCAGTTCCTCGTAGCTCACGTGCTGGAAGACGACAGTGTCACGGTTGATGTGATCCACAGGTAAGGCAGTGGCGAACCGCCACGTGTTGGGTAGGATCAGAATTGGATGGACGAGTATCCCGGCGACCGGTTCGCCCTCGGGATAAACGGTGACGGCGTTCCAGTTGATGACGCCGAAGGTGGCGCGGCCTTCGCAATCGCTCGCCCACGACATCGTAGTCGGCTGCGAACAGATGTAGGTCATGTCCACGCGTAGTTTCTGGCGGGCGTTCGACTTTGTGACAAAACGGTACTGGTCGGACCAGTCACGCTCCCAGGCGACCGGGTTGTTGGACTGATCGCGGACGACAAAGCCGGCGACGTTTTCGATCGGCCCGCCCGGCGTGTGGCAGCCGGGTACCCATTTGGGATAGAGCAGGGGCACGGACCCGCGTCCGGCTTCCAGCTCTGTAGTGCTGTACAGGAGCTTGCGCGGGAGTTCGCGCGCATCGACCGTGACTCGCAGAGCGGTACCGGCCCGGCCCGAGTCAGGGAGGATAGCAACCATTAGCAGTAGTAAAGCAGTGACTCTCGCCGGGCTCGCCACTCTGGCTTGGGTCAGATTGTCACGGAACATCGCACCTCCTGTGATTGCGA
Organism: Candidatus Zixiibacteriota bacterium; assembly: GCA_040752815.1. Classification (NCBI taxonomy): domain Bacteria; kingdom Pseudomonadati; phylum Candidatus Zixiibacteriota; species Candidatus Zixiibacteriota bacterium. The sequence goes on along the minus strand of JBFMGC010000055.1, from coordinate 12,761 downwards.
AGCGGCCATCATGTCCTGTCGAGCGAATATACCGGTACGTGTGATGACGAGCAATTTCGAGATGACCACAATGTCCAAAACAGCCCCTCGTCCGGAACTGCCTGCCGTCTCTGGCGTCTGATCCGGTTCGGGGACTATCAGCAGAGATTGACACAGAAAGACCCCTTCTTTGGTCCTTGCTCATTTAAGAACTTGCTCAAAAATGGCCCCGGTCATTCGGACGAGAGACTTAGCCGAAAAGGCCGCAGCGTCCGTTCCTGTCGTTCTATTTGTTTCACCGTATGATCTTGACTTACAACGAGATAACTCGGTTTAATCCGTCCGTAAAAAAAGACCAGGAAACCGCCGAAAAACTGAAAAGAACTCTTGAAGATGAGACCGGAATTGGTTATTATGAATTCGAAGACTTTGTGAAAATCTTAACGAGCGGCCGACCCTGGGCGTATCGCGATGGCGCCCCGGTCGGCCAGGATCGAAGATGAACCCGGCTGAACTGTTCCACGACAAGCGCGACCTCTTGGTCGAGCGCTGGTTCAACGCAGTCGCTGAAACCTATCCGGCTGATACTGCCCGCTTTCTTCGCGACAATGCCGATCAGTTCCACAATCCGGTAGGTCACACCTTGCGGCGCTGCCTGCCGGTCTTGTTCGATGCCCTCACGAATCGGACAGGCGAGGGCGAGCTGTCCGGTGCGGTGGCCGAAATCGTCCGCATTCGCGCAGTTCAATGCAGCGCGCCGTCGCAGGCGGCGGCGTTCGTTTACTTGATCAAAAACGTTGTTCGGGCGGAGTTTGACAGCCGGTCGATCGATCCCGAAACGGTCGCGCTGATTCTGGAATTCGAATCAAAGGTCGACAGCCTCGCGCTGACTGTATTCGACGAATACATGCAGTGTCGTGAGAAGATCTGTGACATAAGGGTGCAGCAGGCGAGGCAGCGGTCCGCCATGCTGGTCGATCAAATCAACAGACGCCAGAGCGCCGACAATGTCAGGGGTTTTGATATCAATGGAAAGAGTCAGGCAGGCAACATATAGAGGAGTTGGCGGATGGGTGTGATGTTCTCCCTTCTGGCCGTAATAGTGATGATTATCCTCGCCTCGGCGGGAGCGGGGCTGATCGGCTGGCAGTATCTGTTCGCCGTGGTGCTGCCGTACCTGGCGATGGCGACGTTCCTCATCGGAGTAGCCTATCGCGTAGTAAAGTGGGCGCGTTCGGCGGTGCCGTTCCGGATTCCAACAACCTGCGGGCAACAGAAGTCGCACTCGTGGATCAAGAACAACCCGCTGGAAAGCCCGCACAATGTGTGGGGCGTGCTGGGCAGGATGGCCATGGAAGTGCTGTTCTTCCGTTCGCTCTTTCGCAACACTCGCGTCAAAGTGACCGAGGGTCCGCGTGTGCTGTATTCGCCGGACAAGTGGCTGTGGGCGATGGGGCTCGCCTTTCACTGGTCCTTCCTGATCATCTTCCTGCGCCACTTCAAGTACTTCGCTGAGCCGGTACCCGCGTGGGTGACGATGCTGCAGGAGCTTGATGGTTTCTTCCAGGTCGGCCTGCCGATTATCCTGGCGACTAACATAGTCATTGTCGTGTCAGTCACGTTTCTGCTCGTGCGGCGGTTGGTCGATCCCAAGCTGCGCTATATCTCGCTGCCGGCCGATTACTTCCCGCTGTTTCTGCTGCTCGGTATAGTGTTGTCGGGAATCCTGATGCGCTACTTCACAAAGACTGATCTTGTCGGCATCAAAGCTCTCGGCACCGGGCTGCTCAGCTTCAATCCGGTGGTGCCGGAGGGGGTCAGCCTGGTCTTTTTCGTCCACCTGTTCCTGGTGAGCGTGCTGCTGGCCTACTTCCCGTTCAGCAAGCTGATGCATTTCGCCGGAGTGTTTATGAGTCCCACTCGCAACCTGGCGAACAACAATCGCATAAGGCGGCATGTAAATCCCTGGAACTACCCGGTGAAGGTGCATACCTATGAGGAATACGAGGACGAGTTTCGCGAGCTGATGAAAACGGCCGGGCTTCCGGTGGAAAAGGAACAGTGAGTTATGTCTGAAGCGCTGAAAAAACCGGAAGAGATGGCGCGGGTACAGTTCCAGCCGCGTCAGACCGGGTGGATGGACCCGGCAGTTGAGTTCCGCAAGGGGACCTGGAACTACGCCGCCGTGCCGGATACACTCAAGTACCTCGATCTGCCGAACCCACGCAGATGGTCACCGCCCGACGAGGACTGGCATCTGCCTGACAACTGGCAGGAGATCATATACGAGGGTCTGCGTGACCGCCTGAAGAAGTATCGCTCGCTGCAGATCTTCATGGATATCTGTGTGCGCTGCGGCGCCTGCGCCGATAAGTGCCACTATTTCATAGGTTCGGGCGATCCCAAGAACATGCCGGTGCTCAGAGCGGAACTGCTTCGGTCGGTCTATCGCGAGAATTTCACGGCGTTCGGTAAAGTACTGGGCAAGATCGGCGGCGGCCGCAAGCTGAGCAGGCAGCTTATCAAAGAATGGTTCTTTTACTTCTTCCAGTGTACCGAATGCCGGCGCTGCTCGGTGTTCTGCCCCTACGGAATCGACACGGCCGAAATCACCATGATGGGGCGCGAGCTGCTGAACTCGCTGGGCGTAAGCATCGAGTGGGTCAACACGCCGCTGGCCAACTGCTACCGCACAGGCAACCATCTCGGCATTCAGCCACACGGTTTTGCCGACAGTATCCAGTTCGCGGTCGACGAACTCGAGGAGATAACTGGCGTGCGGGTAAACACGCCGATAAACCGTAAGGGTGCGGAAGTCCTGTTCGTGGCGCCGTCGGCGGACTATTTTGCCTCGCCGCACTACTATACGCTGTTGGGGTACCTGCTGCTCTTTCACGCTACCGGAATCGACTATACCTGGAGCTCGTATGCGTCGGAGGGCGGCAATTTCGGCCTGTTTCATTCGTCGGAAATGATGAAACGGCTGAACTCCAAGATATACATGGAGGCGAAACGGCTGGGCGTGAAGTTTATCATCGGCGGCGAGTGCGGCCACATGTGGCGGGTGCTTCATCAGTATATGGATACGATGAACGGCCCCGCCGACTTTCTCGAGGTTCCAGTCTCTCCGATCACCGGTACACGGTTTGAGAACGCGCGGTCCACCAAAATGATCCACATCAGCGAGTTTACCTCGGATCTGATCTATCATAGTAAACTGAGGCTCGACCCCAGCCGGAACGACCATTGGCGCACCACCTATCACGATTCCTGCAATCCGGCGCGCGCCATGGGGCTGCTCGAAGAGCCGCGCTACATTATCAAGAATGTCTGCCGTAACTTTGTCGAAATGCCGGAGAACACCATTCGCGAGCAGACCTTCTGCTGCGGTTCCGGGTCCGGGCTCGGCACCGACGAAAACATGGAGATGCGCCTTCGCGGCGGCCTTCCAAGGGCCAACGCGGTCAAATACGTGAAAGAGCACAACGATGTGAACATCCTGCTGTGCATGTGCGCGATTGACAAGGCCACCCTGCCGCCGCTCTTGCAGTACTGGGTGCCGGATGTGGAGGTCGGCGGTGTGCACGAGATGGTCGGCAACGCGCTGATACTCGACGGCGAACCGGTGCGCAAGACCGACCTGAGAGGTACGCCGTACCCCGAGGTTGTCGAAGTCGGAAAGGAGGGCGCTCATGCATAACGGCGGTAAGATTGTCATTGGGCTGATCGGGTTCCTGGTGCTGATCACGTTCCCAATCTGGTACAATGTCGCCAACGACCGCGCGGGCTACTCGCCCGAAATCGAAAAGGCGGTGCGCGGCGAAAACTGCGTGCGGGATAGTGCCTGGATGCGGCCGTTTCACATGGACCTGCTGAATGAATGGCGCGATCGGGTGGTGCGCCAGGGCGAACGGTTCGAGGTCGGCGCTGACGGTGTCACGTACGAACGCAGCCTCTCGGCTACCTGCCTGAGCTGCCATGAGAACAAAGATAAGTTCTGCGACCGGTGTCACGACTATCTTGGTGTCGACCCGTATTGCTGGGATTGTCATGTCGCTCCGAAGGAGTTGGGACGATGAGTGTGGAGAGACGGAAGTTCTTGAAGCTGGCCGGTCTGACGGCGATCGGTGTGGCCGGTGGTCTGTCGGCAAAAGCGCTGGCGCAAGAGGCGGGGCTGGTCGACACCGCTGCGGCGACTGTCGGCGATACGGCCGAAACGCCTAGCAGTCCCCTGCGGGCCAAACGCTGGGCGATGGTCATAGATGTCAAGAAGTGCCGCGAAGCCGGAAACTGTACCGAATGCCAGAAGGCCTGCCATCTGGTGCACAATGTCCCGGAGTTCGACAATCCCAAAGACGAAGTCAAGTGGATTTGGAGAGAACCGTTCGGGAACGCCTTCCATGATCAGGAGCACGAACACCTGCCGGAGGACGTCAAGCATACCATGACGCCCGTGCTCTGCAATCATTGCGATAACCCGCCCTGCGTGCGGGTCTGTCCGACCCAGGCAACCTGGAAGCGGGAGCAGGACGGTATAGTCATGATGGACTGGCACCGGTGTATCGGCTGCCGCTACTGCGTGGCGGCCTGCCCGTACGGATCGCGGAGTTTCAACTGGCGCGATCCGCGGCCGCACATCAAAAAGATTCAGGCTGACTTTCCCACGCGCACTCGCGGCGTGGTGGAAAAGTGCACGTTCTGCGAGGAGCGCCTGGTGCGCGGCCAACTGCCGGCGTGTGTGACCGCGTGCAAGGCGGGGGCGATGAAGATCGGCGATCTCGAAGATCCCGACTCGGAAGTTCGCAAGCTGCTGGCCGAGCGGTTTTCGGTTCGACGCAAGCCGGCCCTCGGTACTCAACCCGAAGTCTACTACGTGCTGTGAGGTAGGATATGCTGGAACATGCCCTGCGCGGCGATAAACGGTACTGGTCATGGGTCATAGCCCTGATGGCGGTGATGGGCGCCGGTGTTCTGTTCTATCTCCGCCAGTACAACGTGGGTCTGGGGATTACCGGGCTGGGGCGCGATATCACCTGGGGCTTCTATATCGCCCAGTTCACGTTCATGGTCGGGGTGGCGGCGTCGGCGGTGATGGTCGTCCTGCCGTATTACCTTCACAATTACAAGGCCTTCGGCAAGATCACCATCCTTGGCGAGTTCGTGGCGATCGGCTCGGTGATTGTCTGCATGACCTTCATTTTCGTAGACATGGGCCAGCCGTTTCGGATCGTGAACGTGTTTCTCTATCCGACACCGCATTCAATGATGTTCTGGGACACGGTGGCGCTGGGCGGATACCTGGTTCTTAACATTATTATCAGCCATGTCACGCTCGGAGCCGAGCGCAAGAGTATCGCCCCGCCCACGTGGATCAAGCCGATCATTATTTTGTCCATCCCCTGGGCGATCAGCATCCACACGGTGACCGCGTTTCTTTACGCCGGCCTGGCGGCCCGCCCGTTCTGGATGACCGCAATACTGGCGCCGCGCTTTCTGGCGTCGGCGTTTTCGGCCGGCCCGGCACTGCTGATCCTGGTCTGCTTTATACTGCGCAGGTTTACAAAATTCGATGCCGGTCGCGAACCGATTCAGAAAGTGGCGCAGATCGTCACCTACGCTATGGCCGTCAACTTATTTTTCGTGGGAATGGAGTTCTTCACGGTGCTTTACAGCAATATCCCGGAGCACATGTCGCACTTTCAGTACCTGTTTCTGGGCCTCGAAGGAGCCGACAATCTGGTGCCGTGGATGTGGGTTTCGGTGATACTTGGAATCGTGTCACTGGGTATGCTGACTGTACCAGAGACCCGTCAGAATGATCAGACCCTGATTCTCGCCTGTGTGATGCTCTTCGTCTCGCTTTGGATTGATAAGGGCCTGGGGCTGATCATCGCCGGGTTTATCCCCAACCCGTTGCACCACGTAGTGGACTACGTGCCGACCATACCGGAGCTGGGTATTTCCTTCGCGATCTACGCGATGGGGCTGCTGATCATAACGGGCCTGTACAAGATAGCGCTTTCGGTAAGAAAGCAGTTGGGATGAGCGGCATGAGTAATGGCTGACCGGCGCAAGCGCCGCCGAGTCGGCGAGATACTGACACCAGGGACCGGGGTCGCCAGTCTTGCGACCCCGTAACTGTGGGTGATGAATGGATAGATCGGATGTAGTCATAGTCGGCGGCGTGGCGTGCGGCCCGAAAACCGGAGCCGTGCTGGCCCGGCGTCTGCCCGGCACGAGGATTACTCTGTTCCAGAAGGAGGAACATCTCTCGTACGCCACCTGCGGTCTGCCGTATTTCGCCTCCGGTGACGTAGGCGCGCTCGATCAGTTGATGGCGACCTCGTACGGGGTCAAACGCGATGCCGAGTTCTTTAGAATCACGAAGGGCATTAGTGTCGTAACAGGCGCGGAGGTGATTGCGGTCGATCGCGAGAGTAAAATCATCACCGCCAGATATCTGTCTACAGGCGAAACCGTTCAGCACGCATACGGTAAGCTGGTGCTTGCTACCGGAGCCGTGCCCAGGAAGCCGCCGTTTTCGGTGCCCAGGAGCGAGCGGATCTGTTCGTTCACAAGACCGTCCGATGCAACCGCTTTCCGCGGCCTAGCCGAGCAGGGCGAGATCGAGACGGCGCTCATAGTCGGCGGCGGGTTTATCGGCTGCGAGATGGCCGAGGCGACCGGCGGGCTCTGGGGCATTCACGCCACCATGATCGAAAAAGAAGCGCAGGTGTTGCCGTATGTTCTGGATGCCGAGATGGCGGCAATGGTCGAGCGCGAACTGGATCGCCATGGTACCCCCGTGCGCACGGAGACTAACGTGCGTGATACCAAACTCGATATCGACGGGTGCCCTGTGGTAACTCTGGCCGGCGGCGAGAGCATGACAGTCGATTACGTGCTGCTCTGCCTTGGGGTGACACCCAATGTCGATCTCGCCGCCTCATGCGGTCTCGATATCGGCAGTACCGGCGGAATTGTCGTGAATTCCCGGATGCAAACATCCGATCCGAATATCTATGCCGGCGGCGACTGCGTGGAATCGCGGCATCAGATCACGGGCCAACCGATGTATCTGCCGATGGGATCGCTGGCCAATCGGCAGGGACGCGTTATTGCTGAAAATCTTGCCGGCAGCGAGAGTCGTTTTTCCGGCGTAGTCGGAACATCTCTGGTCAAGGTTTTCGACATGAATGTCGGCGCGGTCGGCCTGACCGAGAAGGCGGCGCGCGATGCCGGACTTCGGATCGATTCGGTTTGGGGGAGTTTCGCTGACAAGCCGGACTACTATCCCGAGAGTCAAACGTTTGTATTGAAGATGGTATATGAGCGTGGGAGCGGCCGGCTACTCGGACTTCAGGCGGTTGGCGCGGGCGATATATGCCGCCGCATCGATGTCTTCTCATCGTTTCTCCGAAGTCGCGCCACTGTCGACGACCTGCTTGATTTCGAACACGGCTACGCCCCGCCGTACGCCGAGGCGCTCGACCCGCTGCATCATCTCGCCGCGATGGCACAGGCGCAGGGCCGCGGAGTCGTGTTTCTGAATCCTAACGACAATCAGCAGGTGCCCGGCGGAGACTCCGTGTTGCTGGATGTTCGTGAACCCGCCGAGTTCGCGGACGAGCCTTTCCCCGGCAGCGGGAATGTCATCAACATCCCGTTAGGTGATCTGCGTCGGCGGGCCGATGAGATCGACCGTACGAAGAGAGTCGTGGTCATGTGCAAGCGGGGTCCGCGCGCGTATCAGGCGGCGCTAATCTTGAAAGCGACGGGTTTCGACGATCTTGGAGTTCTCGCCGGCGGGTTGCAGGCGCTGATATGACCACTTGTACAACAGTCGTGAGTATATGAGCAGCGAAGAAGTCAGAGTGATGAGCCCCTTGAGCAAACGGCTCGCAGTGTGTGGCGTGACTCATGTGACCGCCACTCTGGCCGAACGTGAACCGCTGCAGATCAGTGGAGAAGAACTTGCTCATGCCAACACCGTGCTGGCGTCGATACCCCACGTGACCGAGTCGACAATCGTGTCCACCTGCAACCGAATCGAGTTCTATCTCGTGCTCAGGCGTGACCAGGAACCCATTGATGTTGTCGAGGAGTTTTACCGTCGATTCAGGGGGGTCGATTTGGAGCCGAACAGAAGCCTTTTTGAGACACGCAAGTCCACTCATGCCGCCGAACACTTGTTTCGCGTGGCGGCGGGAATGAACTCCATGGTAGTCGGTGAGACTCAGATACTGGGGCAGTTAAAAGACGCCTATGCATCGGCGTGCGCGGTCAAATCGGCCGGTAAAGTGATCCATCGACTCTTTCACCAGGCTTTTCGGGTCGGCAAGCAGGTGCGGTCTGATACTGAGCTCGGCAAGGGTGCCTGCTCAGTAAGCTCAGCAGCGGTCGAACTTCTTAAGTCGAAGATCTCGCTTCACGAGCGACCGGTCATTCTGTTTGTGGGCGTCAACCAGATGGTCAAACTCGCCGCCGCTCGCTGTGGCCGGATTCATCATTCGACATTTCTGTTTGCCAACCGGACAGTGGATAAAGCCGTGGAATTCGCGCGACACTTCGAGGCCGCAGGGTTTGGATTGCAGCGTCTGCCGGAGCTGCTGGTTCGAGCTGATGTGGTAATCACCTGTACGTCGTCTCCAAAGCCAATTATCACGCGCAACATGATCGAATTCGCAGCCGTGCATCGCGGCCACCGAAAGCTGATGGTAATGGACCTCGCCATCCCGCGCGATGTGGATTATCCCAGGGGCGAGCGAACGAATGTTCTTGTTCTCGACCTCGAAGACATTAGGACATTCGTGCGCGATCAGCAGGCCAGGCGTACCGAGTCATTTCCCCAGGCGGAGGAGATAATCAGGCAGAAGCTTGACGAATACAACTACTGGTGGCGGCATGTGCGCGAAGAGCCGCTTTACAACGGACACGGCGACGAGATCGGCTCGATTGTTGATTCCGAGCTGTCATCTGTTATAGGCGACTGCCCTCCGGAATTGAGGGAACAGCTCAATTTGGTTGCGCGCCGCATTGCCGAGCGCGTGGCGCGCACGTCCGGCGGCAGCGCACTGTAATAGAGAATAGGAGACAAGATGACATATAACTATATGCCCATATCGATCGCTCTCACGGGGCGGCCCACACTGGTGGTCGGCGGCGGCCAGGTAGCACTCAGAAAGATCGGGACGCTGCTGGACTACGGCTGCGAGATCACGGTGGTCGCACCGGAGGTGGCGGACAAGATTCAGTATTTCGCCGATTCCGGCCGTATAACACTGCACAAACGCAAGTATGAATCTCCCGAAGCGGGCGGCTACCGCCTGGTCATTTCCGCCTGCGACGAAACGGCGGCCAATCGCCAGGTAAGCGACGATTGCCGCAAGGCGGGCGTTCTGGTCAACGTGGTCGACCAACCGGCACTGTGCGACTTTATCTTTCCGGCAGTGATCAGGCGCGACTGCCTGACGGCGGCCGTATCCACCGACGGCAAAGCGCCGTTCATGGCAGGGCACCTGAGATTGATCCTCGAGGATATCTTCCCGTCACACTGGAACAAACTCATGCCGCTGGCGGTACGATTTCGCAAAATTGTGCAGGAGCGGTGGAAGAACGACCTTCATCAGAAGACCGTTTGCTTCGCGCAGTTTCTCGAGGCCGACTGGAAAAGCCTGCTTAAGGAGAAGAACCCTGGCGCTATCGACGCCGAGCTCGAGATGATGCTTCACCCGCGCGCCGAGAAGCCGGCCGGCGTTATGCCGATCGAGGAACCATCGGAGTCGTAGCCTCGCCACCTGGTTGGTGATTATGTCATCGAGTTGGCACAATACCGGAACGGTTTACCTGGTTGGCGCGGGGCCGGGCGATCCGGACCTCATCACGGTCAAAGGCACGCAACTGTTGCGTAGCTGCGACGTAGTCGTGTATGACAATCTCGTGCCGGATGAGTTGCTCGTCGGACTGCCCTCAAGTGTGGAGCGCATCTATGTCGGTAAGATGGTTTCCGATCACTCGTTGCCCCAGGATGAGATTAATCGATTGCTGGTTGTTCTAGCGAGTCAGGGCAAGACCGTCGTGAGACTGAAGGGAGGCGACCCGTTTGTGTTTGGGCGTGGCGGCGAGGAGGCGCAGTATCTGGCGGAACAGGGCGTGCCGTTTGAAATTGTGCCCGGCGTTACGGCGGGGATAGGCGGTCCGGCACTGGCAGGTATTCCGGTCACCGACCGTCGGTATGCTTCATCGGTCACGTTGCTCACCGGTCACGGAAGCGATAACGACAAATGCACGTCCGTGGCATTGGAGGCGCTTGCTGCTGTTAGCGGCACGCTGGTAATCTATATGGGCGTGGCGGAGCTGGAGCAGAATGTTGCGCGATTACTTGAGAGCGGCATGTCACCAGATACACCGTCGGCGGCAATCGAGCGGGCAACGCTCCCCACGCAGCGCGTTATCACCGCGCCACTCGGCGAACTGCCGAGCCGTACGCGGGAACAGAACCTCAAACCGCCGGTGTTATTTGTAGTCGGTGAAGTTGTCAAACTAAGAGAGATCTTATATCCACGCCGGATGGAGCCACTGCACGGTCTTCGAGTGATGGTCTGTCGTCCGGCCGACCAGGCCGAGTGGGTGTACCGGACGCTGCGCGACCTGGGCGCGGAGGTGCTGGCTTATCCCACCATTGCAACCGAAGCGTATCATGATCAGGCGACTTGGGAGCGAATTGGGTCTCTGTCATCGTCCAAGCGCTGGCTCGTTTTCACGAGCGAGAACGGCGTGCGATATTTTATGCACCAGTGGCGGGAGGGCGCTCTCGATATACGCGGGCTCGGCGAATACAAAATAGCCGCGGTGGGCTTCGGTACGGCGCGGGCGCTGGAGGAATTCATGCTGAGGCCCGACTTCGTTCCCACCAGAGCAACCACTGCCGAACTGGCAATGCAGATGAGCAAGAAGATCGATCTGGATGGCGCCACAGTCGTGCGCGTGCGCGGCAACCTGGGTGACGAACGTATCCAACGTGCTCTTGGGCAGGCCGGCGCGACAGTGATACCGGCGCAGGTGTACTCGACTGTCACTCATATATGGCCGGCTCACTTGAAGGAGAAGCTGTTCGCTCATCCGCCCGATGTCATCATGTTCACGAGCGGATCGACAGTGGATGGGCTCGTTGCCAATCTGACGCCGGATGAACTTGTGCGACTCACGAACGGGTCATGTGTAGTTTCGATTGGGCCGTCGACTTCGGACGTGATCGGAAAACAAGGCATCACTGTGAGTCTGGAGGCGGCCACCCATTCGATACCGGACTTGATCGACGCGCTCGTGTCTCACCACAAAGCCAATCCGATCTGGAGGGCTGGATGAGCTTTCCGCAGAACCGTCCTCGCCGTCTGCGTCGCACCGCCGCCATGCGCAAGCTGGTGCAGGAGACGCGGCTGCACCCGGCGGATTTCATCTATCCGCTGTTTGTCAGCGAACTGGTAGACAGGCCCCGGCCGATCAAGTCGATGCCGGGCATATCTAATCTGCCGATATTTGCAGTGGCGGGTGCGGCGCGCCAGGCGTACGATCTTGGTATCCAGTGTGTACTGTTGTTTGGCACGCCCGCGAAGAAAGATGCTACCGGTTCGGAGTCGCTCAAGAAAGATGGCGTGGTACAAAGGGCTGTGCGGGAGATAAAGTCAGCCGTGCCGGATATTCTGGTTGCTACCGATGTGTGCCTGTGCGAATACACTGATCATGGCCATTGCGGCATTATTCGTGACGGCGATGTCGACAACGATGCCACGCTCGATGTATTGGCGCTGCAGGCGCTTAGCCATGCCGAGGCGGGCGCGGATATCGTGGCGCCATCGGATATGATGGACGGCCGCGTGAAAGCAATTCGACAGGCTCTTGACGCCAACGGCCTCACGCAAACGGTGATCATGTCTTACGCCGCGAAATACTGCTCGGTGTTCTACGGGCCGTTCCGTGAGGCGGTCGATTCGGCGCCTAAATTCGGTGACCGCAAGACGTACCAGATGGACCCGCCGAATGCGCGGGAGGCGCTGCGAGAGATCGACATGGACATTGCAGAAGGTGCAGATATCGTCATGGTCAAGCCGGCGCTGGCGTATCTTGATATCATCAGGCAGGCGCGCCATCGCTTTGACGTACCATTGGCCGCCTACAACGTGAGCGGCGAGTTTGCGATGGTGAAACAAGCGGCGGCATCGGGAATCGCCGACGAGAAGCGTTTGACTCTCGAAATCCTCACCTCAATCAAGCGCGCCGGTGCGGATATAATCATCACGTATCACGCGCTGGACGCGGCGAGATGGCTGAGGGACGGAGCCAACAGTAGGTCGGGTTCCGAGGAGTGACCGACGGAGTCGAGCGCGACGAGAAACCCGGCACGTGATGAACACAGAAGAAAGAATGTCGGGTTTCTTGGTCCTTCGCTGCGCTCAGGACCGGCGGAACCCGACCTACGAAGCCTTGTAGGTCGAAACCCCTGCGGTTTCGACATTCTTGTCTTGCATCGATCATGTCAAAACCACGCCTCACGCCTGCGGCGCTCGACTCAGGGGTTTTGACCTACAGCTATGAAAACTCCGCAGATGAGGTCATCTGCCGGGCACGATTCTGAATCCTGTCCGAACTTGTACCCCACCCAACGGGTGGGACTCTTCAACACGAGCATCGCTGCCGTTGCGTCAAACCCACCTGTTAGGTGGGGTACGGATGGTGGATTCCCCGGGCAAGCTGGAGATAGACAATTGATTGTTGTCAGGTGC
>JBFMGC010000054.1 GCA_040752815.1 Candidatus Zixiibacteriota bacterium | reverse complement strand
CGATGATCGAGACTACCCGACCAGACGCCGGCGCATCTATCGCTATCTGACCTGGCGGAATAGAAAACACGCCCGCCCCAATGCCCCACTAAAACTATTTAGGAGATATTAGTTGGAATGGCACTAGTTTTAACCCGGCAGACGAGGACGTCTGCCGGGCACGTCATGAGGATATCTGCCGGGCACGCTGCGCTTGTCGAAACCGCAGGGGTTTCGACCTACATGATCTCTGTTCCAACCCGGCAGACGAGGACGTCTGCCGGGCACGTTTATTACTTCAGCAGCATCATCTTCTTTGTCAACACCGTTTCACCGGCGGTCAGGCGGTAGAAATACACGCCAGTCGATACCTGGATGCCGTTGTCGTCCTTGCCGTTCCAATCGAGTGCGTAGCGGCCGATCAAATAATGCTGATCAGTCAGCGTCCGCACTTTCTGGCCCAGCACGTTGTAGATCGACAGGTTTACGCGGACATCCGCAGCAACTTCAAACGCGATCGTGGTGCCGGGGTTGAACGGATTCGGATAGTTTTGGTCCAGCGTGTATGTCTGAGGCAGACCGGCCGGGTCCTCGGTCAGGCGGCTCAGCCTCACACGCTCGCCACTGCCTACCCATATCAAATCGGGATAAACACGCGTGTCGTCCACATACACCGCGATTCGGTCGCCTTCTTTGGGGTAGAGTTTCGACACATCACCTGATCCGTCCAAACCGTACACCGGTGTCATGCGAAGCGTGTTGTCCTGGTAGACCCCACGACCACAGGTGATGTTATCGCCGGTCCTGAAAGAGATCATGGCGCCGTTCTCAACCGGACGGACGTCAACGGTGATGTAATCGCCATAGACCGACATCCAACTCCGCGAGGTCTCTGAGAGTGGCGGAGTTTCAGTGTAACCCGAATCTGGCGGCCACCAGATCGTATCCCACGGCTCAAACCAGCGCGGATAAGACAGCGCGGCCGGCTCGCTCACCTTGGCCCAGTAGCCGAAAGTGGGACGCAGTTCCGTCAGAGTGTTGAATTGCCAGAGATCGGGCAGCCAGATTTGGGCGCCGTTGTCAAACCCCATCGCCTCCTGTAGTTGCTCCATGATGGAGTAAAACCCGGTCTCGACCGGCAGCGGCCATTCCGGCCAGTACGAAACCAGGTTCCATCCGGGTTCCAGAGCAATGAACTCGGCGAATGGGATTTGGTCGCCGCACACTTGAAGCATGGCATCGCAACGCATCCTGATCCAGTAACCGTGGTGATAATCGACATGGGTGAGGGTGTTGAATAAATCGAGATTAGGGTCGAACACCAGCCCGCCCTGCTCGTACGAGTGCACGACTTCGACACATCCGATAATCTCGTCGAGCGCCAATCGTATCTCACTCTCAAACGCCACATTCCAGCTCACGAGATTCCAGCCCTCGTGGAGCGGGATGTTGACACAGTGAGACACACCGAGATTACATACTTCGAATACGTCTCCGTTGGCAGTCCAGAAAACGGGCGGCGATGGTTGAGCCGATTCGCCGTTAATCTTGAACTGAATCAGGTCTCCCGGCACGCAACCTTCGTCGACATTAGTATACGGATCGTCGCGGTAGACCGGCATCAGGAAGCCGCCGTCGAGCCACACCAATGTCTGCCCGCAGAGAACACCGGTCGGGTCGAAAGCCTGTAGTATCGAGACACTTCCCGGATCGGTGATTATGGGCGGATTGAACCCATGGCAGTACGCTACTACCCACTCGTTAGTGGGGATCACGCCACCCTGGCCGCCTATGAACGGCATCGCGCCCATGTCATTTCGCGTGCCGTCCGGGTCGTTGAAGCGAGGGTTAGGATCGCCGGCGTCGATACACGGCGACCCGGCGCCCAGGGTGTACTCGGCGTTGAACGTCGGGTCGAGGCTGAATGACCCCGGGCCGGGGTCAACGATATTGTAGTAATCGGCGTCCGGGTTCCCAAAGACATCGTTGTAGCTCAAATCAGGTTGTGCCAGGGCAAAGCCGCCCTGATGGTGGAAACCATAGTGGCCATTGAAGGCGATAATATTGTTCTTGGCCGTCGGCGGCGCTACCGAGAACGATGACACCCCGCCATTGGCGCTGCTGACTATAGTATTATTCAGCAGCAACGCCGGGGCGTCGCCGAAAGTCGGGTGGTAGCGGGGGTCACCGTTCGGATCGACCAATGAGTCGATCGGCCCGCTAAGGCAGATTGCCGCCCAGTTGGTGACGTTCTGGTCGACACAGACATTGCGTCTGATCGTCGGCGCTGAGTTCACACAGAGTACAGCGATCCATCCGCCCCTGAGAGTGAAACCCTCGAGAACCGCGCCGCGTGTTTCGCCATGATTGAATGTCACCAAGTCGACTGTGCGCTCGTTTGTGATTGTAGTTGTCAGCGGGCCGTCGGCTCCGCGGACCGTGATATTCTTGCCGAGGAAGTTGATTGATTCGACATACGTCCCTGGTCCGACTAATACGCGATCGCCGTGCGTAGCGGCGTCGATAGCCGATTGGATGGTGGGATATTCCTCAGGTACAAACAGCGTTCTGGGTTCGACAGGTTGAGTGTCGAATTCGACAATCGACCCCAGGGCGGTGTTACGTTCGTGCGCCACCCATTCGCTCGGTTGGGGACATATCGCACATTCTAACCAGGGCGGGCCGACCATTGCGACAACCGGATTAGCACCAGAATCACTTGGTTCGTTGACCGCCCAGTTCGTATAGACCATCGGCTCTCCAGTTACCCACGTCCAGATCGTGTCATTGTATCCGCCGAGCCAATGGTGACCTAAATGCCCTTCCCAGCCGTTTGAGCCGTTCATGATTATGGACCAGAAGACAAAGTCGTTCTCCTGCTGACTCGTTATGCTGGCCAAGTGGCCGGGGACTCCGTTCATCTCAAACTGGCCGGCCGCGAGTCGTGCTTGATCCCACGGCATTGGATTGGGCAGGTAGGCATACCAGTGTCCATTGCCGCCTTCGGAGGCCGGCCACTGCACGAGATGCAACAGAGTGTCAGTCGGTTCGGCATTCCACTCCACGATGAATCCGTCGAGCGGACCAACATCAGCTTCCCATTGCCCGCCCCGTTCGTACGAGGTTCTGAGGCTGTTGACACAAGGTTCCTCTCCGCTCGGTTTGCCCGGAGCCCAGTTTTCAAAGATCCACGGCTCGCCGGTGAGCCACTGCCACGTACAAGAGTCGTTATGATCGGTGGCTCCCAGAAAGACCTTCTCCCCGGGATGGGCCAGGAGTGCACTCACAATCCTGGCCTCAATCGTGTCGGTTACAGTTGCTAGGTAGCCGCCACGTGCCACGGCCTCCAAATTGGCCTGTGGCCAGGTGATGAATCCGCGAAGGCGGACGTACTCGTACTTGTGGCCGGTGATCGGGTGCTCGATGACCTGGGCATGCCCCGGTTTCACACCCAGCAGCAGGCAGGCCATCACCCCGGCAATAGCAAGAAACGAGCGTCGATTCTTACTCTTGGTGGCAGGTCCTGCAGGCCTTTGGTTGAACATATTTGTCCTCCTGCAGAAGAAGTTTGTCATTCCGCTACTCAATACTAAACGAAACAACGACGATTTTGTCAAGAACAAAACCGGACGTACGCAGAGCGATACACAGGCGGCAGGAGCAAGAGACAACAGGCTGGAACATGTTTCGGGAGGTCCTTGTCTGGACCTGATGGAAGTGGGGTCGGACAGAGACCTGCCGCAGCAATATGAGCGTGGGCCGCAGACCTCCCGGTCTGCCCCATCCGGATACTTCCTCAGTACACAGGCAGACAAGGACCCGCCGTGGCGGGCCGGGCACATGGACAGCACAGGTTGTCTTACGAGTCGGCAGATGTGGGCATCTGCCGGGCACGTATCGCGAGGGGAATCTGCCGAACACCTAGTTTGGAGTTTTGGAGTGAGGCGTCAAGACCGAGGACTACCAGACTAATCCGGAAGGGCGACCATGCGATCCAGCTCAACCGCAATCCCGTCGCGGTCGAGACGATTTACCGTGATCGTCACCCGCTTGGCTCGACCACCGGTTTTCACCGCGAGATAATGATTGTCGGCCTGGCGGGCGATCTGGTGCAAGTGGGTGATCACAATGACCTGGCTGGCCTCCGACAGCTTCTTCAGCTTGGCACCGACCGCCACCGCGGTCTGCCCGCCGATACCGGTGTCGACCTCGTCGAATACGAGCAGCGAATGGGAGCGACGGTTGTTCCGTTTTTCGGCAGCTTTGATGGCCAGAAGCAGGCGCGAGATCTCACCGCCCGAGGCGGTCTTCACCAGCGACTTGAGCGGCTCACCGGGATTGGCGGAGAACAGAAAGTGGCACGATTCGAGACCGTTGTGACCAGGTTTAACCCGCTGACCCCTGATCTCGATTCCGTCATCCTGCTCTTCATAGAGAAACTCCGAGTCGAACTGCGCGTGATCGATAGCCAGCTCCGCCATCTCTTTGACCACCAGCCGCTGGAGATACTTCGCCGCCTTGCGCCTGACCTCGGAGAGTTGGAGCGCCTTGGCGGTGTAGCGCTCCCGGCAGACCTCTTCGTGTCGCTCTAGTTTCGAGATCAAGTCGGCCGTGTCCGGACGGGACATCAGCTTGCCTACGATTTCTTCATACGTCTTGAGCACGGTTTCTTCCGAGCCGCCGTATTTTCGCTTCAAGCGATAGATTTCGTCGAGCCGGGCGTTGATTTCATCCAGGCGGGCCGGATCATCGGGAATCGACGCCCCGTACTTCTCCATAGAATTCCGAAGGTCGTCGAGCTCGTACTGGATACTGTCGAGCTGCTTGAGTTGACTCTCGAGATGGGCATCGATCTCGGCCATCCTGCCGAGTTCCTTCTGAGTCGCCCGCAGCATTTCAAGGATACTTTGCTCCTCGCCGCCCAGCATTGCCTCGACCCGCGCCGCCGACTCCATCAGCGCTCGCGACGAATCTAGGATGCGCCGCTCCTGATCGAGCTCCGCCTCCTCGCCGGCGCGTATTCTGGCCGCTTCGATTTCTTGCTTCTGGAAGAGCAGCAATTCCCGCTCGCGCTCGATTTCATCGCGATGGCTCCGCGTCCGGCGAAGCTCGCTGCGCACTTCATCCCATTGAGTGAAGAGACCGGAGACCTCGTCGCGAAGGTCCTCAACCCCGGCGAAGCTATCGAGAAACAAGAGATGATTCTCCTCGTCCAGAAGCAATCGGCTCGAGTGCTGGCCCATAATTTCGGCGAGGGGGGAGGTTAGTTCGTTGAGGCGAGCCAGCGTGACCACGCTTCCGTTCACTCTGACCTTGGAGCTGCCGTCCTTGAGAATCTCTCGGCTCACCGTGAAAGTGTTATCGACGATGATTTCAGTGAATTCTGCTCGGTACTGGGGGCTCATGCGTTCCACCGAAAAGGTCGCCTCGACCACTGCCCGGCTGCAGCCGTGGCGTATCTGTTCGCGGTCGGCACGGTCGCCGAGCGCCAATGACAGGGCGGTCACGATAACCGACTTGCCCGCGCCGGTTTCTCCGGTCAGTACCGACATGCCGCGGTCAAAGAAAAGCTCGATATCGTCGATAAGAGCAAAATTGGTGATTTTGAGGCGTTGCAGCATAAATCAAAGTCCGTACTGTTTCATTTCGGCAAGAAGGTCGTTTGCCTTTTGCTGATCCCCCGCGGCCTCGGCTCGACGGAGAGCGTCCTTGAGCCGCTTCCTGACCTCGGCCTGGCGGCGTCTAATGAACTCCTGTACCACCAGCTTGGTCTGGGCATCGATCTGATCGGCCGGCCATTCCCTCGACGCCAGGTCGGCCACGGTCGCGCCGACCTGCTCATCCGGCATATTGTCAATTAGACGATGGACATCGAAATCGCCATGCTGATTGTACTGAGTTTCGAGTGCCGCGTACAGACGCCCCAGCAGGCGGGAATCGAAGTCCTCCGGAGCCACGGCCTGGAAAACAAAATCGATAACGCCCGGTTTTTCCAACAACAAAGATAGCAGTTCGAATTCATGGGTGTGGAATCTCGCCTGGGCCGCCAAACGGGAGTCCGATGTTGTAGGCGGGGCCGTCATGGTCATCTGGAATACGGATTGGTTAACGCCTAACTTCTGAGCTGACTCCTGCTGAAACAGCTCACGGCGGGTGGGATCGGCGATTCGCCCGGCCAAGGCCGCCAGTTCCTTGACCAGCTTCTCACGCTCTATAATTCCCGCCTCAGAAAGGTCCGCCTGCTTGACGCGGTAGTCTATAAACGGCAGCGCCGCCGCACGCAGTTCTTCGATCTTCCCGATCCCCTGTATACGGGCTAATGAGTCCGGGTCCTCGCCTTGCGGGGCCGAGATAACTCGTACCTCGAGGCCGGCATCGTAGAGCGAATCTACTGACCGGAGTGCCGCCGAGCGCCCGGCCGAGTCGGCATCAAAGAACAGATATACATCTTGCGCAAACCGGGCGAGAAGGCGCGCCTGCTGCGGGGTGAACGAAGTTCCGGACGAGGCCACCACGTTGGTAATCCCAAGCTGGTAGAGGGAAATGAAATCAAAGTACCCCTCGACAACAAAGACATACTCCAGCGACCGAATCGACTCTTTGGAGAAATTCAGACCGTAGAGCACCCGGCTTTTGTTGTACAGCGGCGTCTCGGGCGAATTCATGTACTTGGCGGGTTCGCCCTTTTTGAGCGTCCGGCCGCCGAACGCAATCGGTTTGTTGCTCAGGTTGAAGATGGGTATCATCAGCCGCTGGCGAAAACGATCGAAATATGTCCCTTTTTGCTCGGATTTCAATACCAGGCCCGCCTTGACCAGTTCGTCCGGCTTCAGGCCCTTGGAACCGGCAAACCTGAGGTAGGCGTCCCAATTCTCTCCGGCCAGGCCTAGCCGAAAAGCCTCGATGGACTGGTCGCTAATCCCTCTCTTGTCTCTCAGATAGTCATCGAGCACAACAGAGTAGCGCTTTTCAAAGAGCTGCTTGTGGTAAAACTCGACGGCGAGTTCATGAGCGTAATTCAGGTGCTCGATTTCATCCGGGCGCTGATCGGCGCGGGTCTCGCGTATAAGTATATTTCCCCTTCCGGCGAGGTAGCGGATGGCGTCGGCGAACGACATCCCCTCGTGTTCCATCAGGAACGTGATGACATTCCCCCCCTTTCCGCAGCCGAAGCAGTAGAATAACTGGCGATCCGATGAAACCTTAAACGACGGCGTCTTTTCCTGATGAAAGGGGCAGCAGGCCCACATGTCGCGCCCTTTCTTCTTCAGGCGGACATACTCTCCGACAATCTGGACGATATCGGTCGCCTCGCGAACCTGCTCAATTGTTTCCTGCGGTATCATGACTTCAGCTTGACTACGGTAACCCCGGCGCCGCCTTCATTCCAATTGCCGAGGGTGAGCGATTCGACTTCGGGGTGGTTCTTCAGGTATTCGGTGAGGGCGCGTCGAAGCGTGCCTGTGCCCTTGCCGTGTACGACATATATCTGCGGCAGTCCGGCCAGTACGGCTTGATCGAGAAAGCGGTCCAGCGCTTCCGTGGCCTCGTCGACAGTCATGCCGCGAAGGTGAATCTCGCGGCTGATATCGCCGGTGGGTGGCGTTTTGGCTATCTGGCGAAATGTTTTTGTGCCGGGTTTGGCGTCCAACTTCTCCAGATCGCGTATCTTCACCACGGTGCTTACGCCTCCGACTTGCACGCGGGCGCGATCCTCGCCGATTATTTCCGTGATATCGCCTTCTTTGTTCAGCGTGACTATTCGCACCCGGTCGTTCGCTTTGAACTCGTCCAGCCGGATCTTCGTCTCGGCCGGCTTGCCGGTGCGATGCCGCACCCGTTCGGCTGTGTCTTTGGTTTCGCGGATGAACTTGTGGGCCGTTTTGACTTCGCTGCTGCCCGCCTGGCTTTTGCGGATATCGGCCACGAGTCTCTCCAACTCGGCGCGGGTAGTTTCCAGTAAGTTGTCGGTTTCGGTCAGCGCCTCTCTCTTGCGTTGTTCGACCTCGCGGTTGAACTTCTCGGTCTGGCTGCGGTAAAACCGCTCCAGTTCTTCGGCGCGGGCCAAGCGCTCCGCAAGAGTGTTGCGATCCTCGCGGATTTGCGCCAGTTCCTTTTCGAGCGACGCAATCAACTCGCTCAGCGATCTTTCTCCGCTTCCGACCAGTTGCGCGGCATGCTTACAGATCGAGCGGGGAATGCCGAGTCGGCCGGCGATTTCGACTGCGTATGACGAGCCCGGCAGCCCCATTTGCAGGCGGTAAGTAGGAGCAAGCGTGGTACGATCGAATTCGAGTGAGGCGTTCTCGATCTCAGGGTGATCGAGGGCAAGCGTCTTTAGCTGAGAATAATGAGTCGATGCTACCAACTTGGTTCCCTTGTCGACCATGAACAGGATGATCGCCTCAGCCAGGGCGGCTCCTTCTTTCGGGTCGGTTCCCGCGCCGATCTCATCGAGCAGAGCGAGGGAGTCATCGGATACCTTAGCCACTGCTTCCGAGATATTACGTATGTGTGACGAGAATGTCGAGAGCGACAGCTCGATCGACTGTTCATCGCCGATATCAGCAAAAACCTGGCGAAAGATTCCATAGCAACTGGATTCGCTCGCCGGCACTAGCAAGCCGGACTGCACCATCAGCGTGGTCAGTCCAAGAGTTTTAAGCGCGACAGTTTTTCCGCCCGTGTTGGGACCGGTGATCAAAAGCGCCTGGCGACTGCCATTCAAACTCGCCGAAAGCGGCACGACTTTGTCGATTCCGCCGAATTTCCGAACTAGCAGCGGGTGGCGCGCCTCTTGAATGTCGAATTCGGGTAGATCGTGGATTTTCGGCCGATTACCCTTGGTCTCACTGGCGAACTTGGCGGCGGCGTAGCGAGCGTCCAATTGTCCAATAAGCCGCGTGTTTTCCATAAGCGCCTCGGCGCGCTGGCCGATTTCCCCGGTCAGCGCCGTGAGGATGCGCACAACCTCGGCGCGTTCTTCCTGCATCAGGAGGTGAATGCGATTATTGAGTTCGACTGTCTCACGTGGTTCGACATACAATGTCGCTCCCGATTGGCTGCGGTCGTGCAGGATGCCCTGGTCGGCCCGGTATTGTCCTGACAGCACCGGGATGACATACCGTCCGTTGCGCTGGGTGATGACATCATCCTGCCAGCCGACCTGCTTTTGCGCCGTGGAGAGAATCGTCTCCAACTGACTGACAATCCGCCGCTTGGAATCGAAAAGACTGCCGCGGATTCGCCGCAACTGGGTCGAAGCCGAGTCCTTCACCTGGCCGTCGACATCCACAATGCGGTTTATCTCTTTCTTCAGTTCGGGAAACGAGCGGATGCTCTTGAGGTAGGGAACCACCGCCGGGAAGTTGGCTCGGTTCTCCGGATCGTATTCATGTAATGCGATCGAGACCTCAACCAGTCCGAGCACTTTGATAATCTCCTCGGGATCGAGAAACGCGCCCGCCACCTGTGATTTGCCGATGATATCGCGGCAATCGTCGAGTTGACTTAGCGGAAACGAGCGGCCGAAATTGTAAATGTCCTTGAGCTGGTTGGTTTCATCGAGACGAGTCTCGATAGCCGACAGGTCAAACATGGGGCCAAATCGCTTCACCTCCGGCGGGCCATAGGCCGTAAGGCACTTCTCCGCTATGAGGGAGAGGATTTTCGGGAATTCGAGAATCTCCGCTGTGTGCTGGCTAATCATCTGGTCTGCAGACCTTCACAAAGAAAAAGCCGGCCATCCGGCCGGCTGTAATATATGCCCGATAACCGTAATCCCAAATCGAATTAGCTCCCCTCGCGCTCATCGTTGAGATTGAAGAATCGGTCAAGTTGGTACATGACCCGATAGACATCGGCCCGCTCCTCGGAAAGACTCTCGCCGCGCGTACTCTTCTGGGCCGGGGTTACGACCAGGGTGTTTTCAATCTGCTGCATGAAGTTGGGTTTGTTGGGATGGAGCACCGAAGTCGATTCAAAAATGAGTGGTACGGTCTTGGCGACCGTCGGCCCGAAAAACGATGCCTCAAAGTCGGTATAGAAACGCTCCGGCATGGGGAGGAGGAACATGAGAAAGGTCAAAATGCCGATTGCGGCCCAACCCCGAAGAAACCCGACCAGGGCGCCCCCCATCTGATCACGTTTTTTGACTGTCTTGATGTCGGCGACTTTGTAAAACAGATAGCCCAACCCCTTGAATAGTCCGTAAGAGGCGGCCAACAGTAGGATAAACGACAGGAAAGCTGAAACCAGTACCGAAGTTCCGAGGCTGTCGTAGATATAGATCACGAGCCGATCTATGTAGGTGACGGTTAGGATAATCGCAGCGAAAAAGACGACAAACGCGCTCAGTTCTCGGACCAGACCCTTTTTGGAGCCGACAATCACGGCGGCCAACAACAGTACGGCTAAAACGGCGTCAACCCAGTTCATACCACTTCTCCCTGTGTGGGTTATACTACATCCGGGCCGAGTATAGACGGTTTTTTGATTATTTGGCAAGCAATTCCGAGATGATCTTATTGACCAGCTTGCCGTCGGCCTGCCCCTTGACTCGGGGCATCAGAACTTTCATAACGACCCCCATATGCTTGGGGGAATCGGCCCCGGTCTCGGCAATAGCGGCCTGAGCCATCTGGCGTAACTCTTCTTCGGACAATTGCTTGGGAAGATAGCCCGTGATCACCTCAAGTTCGAAGGTCTCTTTTTGAACGAGATCGTCGCGGTTGCCCGCCCGGAACTGCTCGATTGAATCCCGCCGCTTTTTGGCGGCTGAGGCGAGGACCTCTATCTCCTGCTCGGCGGTCAAATCCTGGCCGACTTCGATACGGCGATACTTGAGGTCAGACTTAAGGCCCCGAAGGACGGTCAGACGATCTTTGTCGCCGCCCTTGAGGGCCTTGATCATGTCTTTATCAATTTGCTCGAATAGCGTCATGCGAGCGTTACGGTCTTCTGTTTTCCAAAAATCTGGCGCGGCGACTCTTGCGCCGGGCAGCCGCCATCTTGCGCTTGCGGCTTTCTGACGGCTTTTCAAAATGCTGATGCTTCTTGTAATCCGAAAGAATTCCAGACTTTTCGCAGAATTTGTTGAAACGACGAAGCGCTCTCTCGAAAGATTCGTCGTCACGAACTCTGACTCCTGCCAAATACTGTCACCTCCTCAGACGGAAGTTAAAGGTTCCGGGGCAGGGTCCGGTCGACAGACGCCCGCCCAAACGTTAAATATATCGGCCCTAAGGAGTTCTGTCAATAGCGCAATGGGGTTTAATTGAAACCGCAAGTCTATCGTCGGTCGACGACCTGGTCTACAACGAATGTGCGTGTGAACCATCAGGTCGGGACCCAACCGCATTGGGCTTCTCACGGCACTACTTCTTAAGGTACACCAGTCGGTCCGACCCCCGGTTCGACATGAAATGAATGTGGAAATGGTCGATTTCCTGCCCCAGACCATTGTTGATCGCCAGCTGGTAATGCCCTGGAATGCCAAGCCTTTCGGCCACGATCTTGGCGGTCTCGAAACATGTGGCCAGGACCTCCGGGGGCGTATTCTGGAAGTTGGAGTACTCGTCTTTGGAGATAATCAGCAGGTGGACGGGGGCTTTGGGACGGTGGTCGGCGATGACGATCACTTTGTCGGTTTCGTAGAAGATCTTCGCCGGGATTTCGCGGCGGATTATGCGGGTGAAGACCGATGCCATTGGCCGAATATACGAGCCGGCAGGCTGCTTACCAATCCTCAAATAGAGTCTGCGGCGGTCCTTGCCAAGCGGACGGGGATTAGTTAGATTTTAGATCGCGTCGCAGGCGATGCTGGTAACGGAAAAACGGATTGTTCTGGTGATTGGAGGCAAGAGGTCATGTCAGGTCACTCAAAATGGGCCACGATTAAACGCAAAAAAGGCAAGTTGGACGCGGAGCGCGGCAAGAAGTTCACCCGTCTTATCAAGGAACTGACTGTCGCCGCCCGCGAGGGCGGGGGAGACCCCGACGGCAACCCGCGTCTACGCACCGCTATCGCCGCCGCCAAGGCCGACAACATGCCGGCCGACAATATCAAGCGCGCCATCCTCAAGGGGACCGGCCAGCTTCCGGGCGTCTCGTATGAGGCGGTCACCTACGAGGGTTACGGCCCGGGCGGAGTGGCGCTCTACCTCGAAGTTCTCACCGACAACAAGAATCGGATTGTCTCAGAAATCCGTCACGTGCTCACCAAGTACGGCGGCAACCTGGGCGCCAACGGATGTGTCGCCTGGATGTTCCACAAGCGGGGCGTGATCACGGTCGATCTCGACGCGGCCAATGAGGATACGCTGATGGAAGTCGCTCTCGAGGCCGGCGCGGACGACATGAAAAGCGATACCGGCGCGTATGAGATTGTCATGGACCCGAGCGTGCTTGACGACGTGCGCCAGGCGATCGAGAAGAAAGGGATAAAGCTCGCCTCGGCCGAGGTGACGATGGTCCCTCAGAACACTACCAAGCTGACCAAAGAGAGCGATGCCGGCTCGATGCTCAAGATGCTCGATTTATTGGAAGAGATCGACGATATCCAAAAAGTTTACTCGAATTTCGACATCGATCAGACGCTGATGGAGAAGCTGGCGGGATAAGCAGCCGACACCAACGTACAGCGCGACTAGACAGAAGGTCGCCCTTTCGATCCAGGGCGACCTTTGTCGTGGCACTCAATAGGCATCAACAAGTACACGCAATGGCAGGGGACCTATTACAGTTTTTCGACTCGGAAATTCGCGGTACCATCAAAGT
This sequence comes from Candidatus Zixiibacteriota bacterium, assembly GCA_040752815.1. Taxonomy (NCBI): domain Bacteria; kingdom Pseudomonadati; phylum Candidatus Zixiibacteriota; species Candidatus Zixiibacteriota bacterium. The sequence continues at coordinate 6,157 of JBFMGC010000054.1, read as the reverse complement.
CAGTAAACACAATCCTAATTCTCCAAGTACCGGCCACGCCGACCGAGCTTTGTTCGGTGCCGCTGGCCAGCAGCCCCTGAGTGTAGACCTGCTGGTTGTTGGCGTCGAACAAGGTCACGGTCGCGCTACCCTGTGTACGCGAAGTTGAATGGTTAACTGTGGCTCTGGTACCCGAATTGACCCAGGAGTAGTTGACTGTGGTGCTTACGTTGCGGGCGTTGGTGATCTGAAACTGGAACGCGTCGGCGTTGTTGATTACCTCAGGCTGGAAAGCGGAGATCGGGTTTTTCTTGTCACTGCAGCCGGTAATAATAAGCGCGGCAGCGGTAACAGCGGCGATGATCATCGAGAGCGTGGCTGATTTCATGTCGTCGATTCCTGCCTTTTGGGTTTTTGAATTATTATCGCCATCATGAACCCATAATAACCACTAAAGGCGGCCGAAAGTTGGTACCTTTTCTGAACAGATTTTGGCCGGCAGGGATCTCGCTCGTTGCGCCGCGGTTGCAGCAGCGGCCGGTGGCCTAAAAGGATTTCTTCAGGATTGCAATCTGACCGGCGTGGTACAGAATGTGCTCAACGACACCGTGCAGGCTTTTATAGGTTGTCGAAAAGCCTTTGAGAATTGGTCGGTCGAGACAGTCATCGTTTAATGTCCCGATGTCGGCGGACAGGGCCTTGTAGGCCTTGGCCAGTTTGCTCTGGGCTGCCTTCCAGGCTTTGGCGGAAGGCTTGGACGGCTGCGGCGGCCAATCTTTCGCTTGAGGCAAGTCACGGACCGGTTTTCCTCCTAAGCGCGCTCGAATGACATCAATCCAAACTATAGTGTGCAGCAGAATTTCCCAAACGCTGTGCACTTCCGGAATCGGACGCGAAACTGCCTGGATCGGGGTGATTCCTTTCAATACGTCGTTCAGGCTTGGTCCATGCCAGGCACCTCCTTCAATCGAGCGCCGCAACTGAACTTGGATCCTCTGAACTTCTGACATAGCTCTGTCTCCATCAAATGGTTCAAACAATAGAATCGCTGCTACCAGGCCGGCGTGTCAATCACATTTGGATTTCGTAGCGCCAATGTCCACGCAAGCCGGCTAGGTTTGCAGACAAAAAAAGACCGGGTCGAAACCCGGTCTTTCATGTCTTGACGTTTGATCGGCGGCAGAGCCTGCCCCCGACTTGATCGGGAGTTCTCGTCTGCCCAGATCATTGTCACTACTCTTTAGTAGCGGTTGCTGCTGCGGCCGTTGCCGCCGCGGTTCCCACCGCCGTAGCCGCCGCCACGATTACCTCCGCCATCAGTCTTGGGGCGCGCTTCGTTAACGTTCAGCGCACGACCGTTCAGTTCCTGACCGTTCAGTCCGCTGATAGCCGCTGCGGCTTCAGTCTTGCCGGCCATCTCGACGAAGCCGAAGCCTCGTGATTCGCCGCTGAACTTGTCAGCAATGATGCTGGCGCTGACGACTTCGCCGAAGGTCCCAAAGACCTGGCGTAACTGATCTTCTGTCGTCTCAAACGACAGGTTGCCTACGTAGATGTTCATTCTACACTCCGAAATCCGTTTATCGGTGCCTGACATCTCGTCCCGAAGGATTCGCGATCATCGCGATAAACCTGTTTTGGCGCAATATTGCGCTGCGGTTCCGAGATTGGGCTTATTCAGATTTGCGTGATGTGACAAAGTCTAGACTAAGGGAACCAGGGAAACCAATTCTAACTATTCAGTATATCGGTCGAATTTGGAAAAGTCAATACATATTATCGACATTTGCGGATTATTTTTCGGCCCGCATAGAATGGGGCGGGCAACGTGTAAGCGGCTTCGCAGCGCGGGTTTGGGGGTTAAGAGGGGGGATGAGGGAATGCTCTGGTGCCCCACCGCTTGCGGTGGGTAAAGACTCTGGGGCGAAGTGACGGACACCGGACAGGATCACCAAGCCGTTTAACTCTCGTCGTCTCTCAAACTAATCCCACCCCAAGGGGTGGGGCACCAGGCGGGTTTGCGGGTGGGAGTAGGGACTACTTTTCGGTTTGGGAGAGCGCTTGAAGCAACCCACCTTGAATGGTGGGGCACCCAGAGGGCTAGGCACCCGATGTGATCACTCGAAGCCAAGGAAGCTACTGTACGGAGTGGCCTCGACTATCTTGTAACCATCATTGTCAGGGTTCCAGATGTATTTCTTGAAGAATGGCACATCAGCAAGTAATGAACTAACCGGAGCTGTTGGAGATAAGAACATCCGAGGACTTGTCTCAAGGAAGTCGAGACTGCCGAGGTTATGGAAGAGTAGTACCGCGTGGACTCGTGTGTTTCGTGGCCGTCCATTTTCTTGCCAGAAACCTTCGTAATGTCTAACAAACTCTGCTGACCGTATAACGCCATCAACGTGAGAAAAGCGGATCTTCTCAGGCCCGAACAATGCAGCCACAATCTCTTCATCCATTAGCGGTGCAGGCTCAACTACGTTCAAGCTGATTATGTATGGCATTCCCGAAGTTGCGTAACTGGTCTTCTTCTTGGCGTCGAGTTTGGACCTAATCGCCTCCTGTGTGGCACTCCTGTGACCAATTCGGTCTCCGAAACCTGTCACGAGTCCGGCTGAGCAGGTTTGAGTATTCAATCGAGGCGTTAGCTCCAGTTCTAATCCCCTGATCGACAGTGAAATGACTTCCAATTGGGAGGGTAGATCGGCAACCAGTTGGAGTTCCCATTGGCGCACAATCTTCGAAATGGGTTCAATGATCTCTTTGCGGCTCGGTTCTGAGCTTAGGAGGCCTTGGAAGGATACACTGACTCTTACAGTGTCCGATTTCACATTATCATTTATAAGCTTTACGATCTCGGACTTCTGTCGCCTCCTCCTGTACATCTCCGTTCCGGGGAAGGCGCACGATGCTTCAATCAGAGTTTGATCTCTGGCCGAAGTCGTGATTAAGAAGTCTGGCTTGTCATTTCCAAAGTCTGGCCTGTTTGGGTGGACTTCAACATCCAAACTGAGTCTGTTAAAGAATTCGTGCAGAAACAGCTCGAAACACGCCGCGATGTGAGTTTTGTCTTGCCTCGACTGGAAATCTCTTTTAAAGCGTTCCTTTTCCGTATCTGGGTATTTTGAGAAGGAGTCTTCCCAGAAATTGCGGTAAGCCTGATGGGAGTCGTCGGAAGAACTGCAGCAATATTCGTACATGGACATGCGGGAGGTGCGCGATTTTACAAGCCGTCGCGGCGTTTTGATTAACTTCATTGTGTCAGTCTCTCTATTCAGGCGTCGATAAGCAATGTCGGGAGGGTGTATCTTGTCAATCACATTCACTATACAGTATGAGGCGTTTGCCCTACCTAAAATCCCTCGCCCTCACCTGTATGTCCGCGTCGCTGATGCGAAGCGGCGTGAACTCGCGGCCGATCACGTTGATCACCCCGTGCGAGTGCTCCACCTGCCCCTTCACGATCAGCCCCTTACTGTAAATAATCGCCTTGCGACAGGTCTGCACATAGTGCGGCTTCACGACAATGTTCGCAAATCCGGTCTCATCCTCCAGCGTCAGAAACATGAACCCCTTGGCGGTCATCGGCCGCTGCCTGATGATCACCATCCCGGCCACCTGCACGGTCTGCTTGTCGCGCGTGCGGCGGAGATCATCGGACGACAAAATGCGCCGCTGTCGCAACCATGCGCGTAAAAACTCGATCGGATGCGGCCCGGTCGAAAGCTCCATCCCTTTGAAATCGGCGGCCACTTCCTCGGTGGCGTGCATCGGGGTCAAAAGCGCGCGGCCGGTTTCGGGCGGGGTGAGGTCGAGCTGGTCGCCCGATTCGTGCGCCAGGGCGAGCATCTCCCAGAGCGCCTGGCGGCGGGTTAGCCCGAACCCGCGAAACGCCCCAACCAGGGCGAGCTGCTCCAGATGATTGTGGTCGAGTTTGGTGCGAAAGACGAAATCAGACGGTGAGCGGAACGGCCCGCGCCTAAGTTCGATCTCAAGTTTTTCTTTAGCTTTATCTCCTAAGCTCTTGACATATCGAAAGCCAAGCCGCACACAACCGTTTTCGATGGTACAGTCCCAGGAGCTTTTCTTGATGTCGACAGAGAGCACTCGCACCCCGCGATGGCGGGCCTCATAGATGATAGTCGAGGGTGTATAGAAGCCGAGCGGCTCGGCGTTGAGAAGCGCGCAGTAAAATTCGGCCGGGTAGTACACTTTCAGCCAGGCCGAGACATACACGAGCAGGGCGAACGACGCGGCGTGCGATTCGGCGAACCCGAAATCGGCGAACGCGGCCAGTTGTTTGAAGATACGCAGCGCGGCGTCTTCGTCGATCCCGTTTTTGACCATGCCGAGCACCAGCCGCAGCCGGAGCGCTTCCATTTTTTCCGCCGAGCGTTTGTGGCCCATGGCGCGGCGGAGTTCGTCGGCCTGGGTCGGCGTGAACCCGGCAGCGGCCATGGCGACCTGCATTCCCTGTTCCTGAAACAGCGGAATGCCGAGCGTGCGTTCGAGAATCGACCTGAGCGACGGGTGCGGGTAGGTGACTTCTTCCTCGCCGTTGCGGCGGCGCAGGTAGGGGTGGACCATGTCGCCCTGGATCGGGCCGGGACGAATGAGCGCAACCTCAACTACCAGATCGTAGAACCGCTCCGGCCTGTGGCGCGGGAGCGTGGCCATCTGGGCGCGCGATTCGACCTGGAAGACCCCGACCGTGTCGGCGCACGACAGAAGTGCGTACACTTTGGGATCGTCGTATTCCATCTTCGCCATGTCCAGCGCGACCCCGTGGTGTTCCTTGATCAGCTTGAAGGCGATATCGATCAGCGAGAGCATGCCGAGTCCGAGCAGGTCGATCTTGACCAGGCGCATTGCGCCGGTGTCGTCCTTGTCCCACTGAATGACCGAGCGGTCGGGCATGGTGGCGTTTTCGATCGGGACAATTTCCGAGAGCGGCCGTTTGGTGATAATCATCCCGCCGACATGGATACCGAGATGGCGCGGGAAGCGATAGATCTGGCGGGTCAGCTCGACCAGGAGGCGGACACGTTTGTCATCGGGATTGAACCCGGCCTCGACAATCCGCTCCTTGGTTTCCTCACCGCGTGAGAAATGGTCGTGCAGCTTGGCGAGTTGATCGACCTCGTCAAGCGAGAACCCCAGCGCCTTGCCGACATCGCGCACCGCCGAGCGGCCGCGATAGCTGATAATCTCGCAGACCATGGCGGCGTGGTCGCGGCCGTATTTTTCATAGACGTACTGGATCGCCTCCTCGCGGCGCTGGTGGGCGATATCGATATCGATATCGGGCGGCTCGGCCCGCTCTTCGGAGAGGAAGCGTTCGAACAAAAGTTTCAGCCGGATCGGATCGACCGCGGTGATACCGAGGCAGTAGCAGACCGCTGAGTTGGCCGCCGAGCCGCGCCCCTGGCAGAGGATACCGCGTTCGCGGCAAAAGCGGGCGATATCCCAGACAATCAGGAAGTAGCCGGCGAGGTCGAGCTGGCCGATAATGCGCAGTTCGTGTTCGAGCTGATCGATCACTTCTTTGGTCAGTTCGCCGTAGCGCTCTTTCGCGCCGCGGTAGGTGAGCCGGCGAAGAAACGCGCGGGTGGATGGCCCACCCCTTAGGGTGGGGTACTCTAAGTCACCCTGAGCCTGTCGAAGGGTGACTACCTCGGAGTCTCCACCCACAAGGGGTGGGGCACCCTGAGTGCTTTCGATAACCTCCGGTGGCCCACCATTTAGGGTGGGGTTAGCGAAATCTCGATTGATTCGTGGTGGACGAGGACGTCCACCACGCACGGACAAGTCACCCTGAGTCTGCTGAAGGGTGCTGTCTCCACTCACTCCAAGGGGTGGGGCCCCCGGGGGTACGCCATGCGTGTCGGGTGGCCCACCCTTTAGGGTGGGATTGATACCCAGGGGTTTGCCATGCATGGAGGTGTCGGGTTTCTTGTCCTCCGCAAGGCTGCGGACTGCGGAACCCGACCTACGAGACTGAGCTTGTCGAAGGGTGACCGCGGAATCTTCACCCACCCCAAGGGGTGGGGCCCCTGGGGGTACGCCATGCGTGTCGGGTGGCCCACCCTTTAGGGTGGGATTGATACCCAGGGGTTTGCCATGCATGGAGGTGTCGGGTTTCTTGTCCTCCGCAAGGCTGCGGACTGCGGAACCC
>JBFMGC010000053.1 GCA_040752815.1 Candidatus Zixiibacteriota bacterium | reverse complement strand
GCGGGTTTGCTTCATACCCGCCATAGGTGACTGGTGGCCCACAGCTTGCTGTGGGTGGGCAGAACTGAAAGCACGGGAGGTGTGTATGGTCCGAATCAAGAGTACAAAAGTCGTGTTTATGGGGGGGTATTGCTCGCCTGTGTGGCCTATCCCCTTGGCACACAATTCGGTAGCTGGATGGATGCCTTGCGGCAGATGTGGAATGCCGATGAGTACCGCAAGCAGGCCTCCGAGCAGACCGCCGCGATCCTGAGGAAGATGGGAACGATCCAGGTGGGCGATACCCTCACGGACTTCAGCCTTGAGGACATCGATGGTCAGTGGCATCGGCTGTCGGAGCTGGTGATTGATAAAACGCTGATTACATTTGTGAAGCCGGACTGCGATGCTTGTCTGATTGAGCTTGAGAGGCTGAGAGAATCAGCCCGCGGTCCGGATGATTACGAACATGTCTTACTGATTACGTCAGCGAATCCACTGCATTTACAGAAGCTAAGGGCGGATTACGGACTAGGGTGTGCGATCTTATATGATGAGGAGCGTGCTTTCGGAAACACTCTGAAGGTTCGGAGTTTTCCTTTCAATATCATTATAGATGGTTCGCGTGTGATCGAGGAGATTCACGCGAACACGTTGTTGCCTGAAGATTACGAGCGGTTTTTCGAGGAAGTACGCAGCCGTGATGTCGAAACCGCAGGGGTTTCGACCTACGGTGCAAAGGAATAACATGAAAGGCCGCCTGATTCGCCGTCCCCTTCTGAAAACCGTTAACCCTTTTTCGGAAAGGTGGGACAATCCCATGAAAACGAAGAGCGTTCTGGTAGCGTATTGCTACCTTTTTGTGTTTGTGTTCGTGTTCGCTATCGGTTTCACGATGGCGAGCAAGGCGCAAGCGGGCACAGATGAATACGAGTGCTGCGTTGTTGCCATGTGCCCGCCGCCGTACGATGATGAGGTTTTCAAGGAAGGTCACTGGGTTCCATTGCCCAAGGGCGGAAGGGAATGCCGCCAGGAGGACAATCATTGGTGCGACTGGACCTATCTGTGTCCTGGCCCATAGGTTGAGTTGATCTGTGGGCCAAAGTAGAGTAATCCGAACTACATAGTGCGCTGAGAATGCGCACTACGTGGCTTGGGTGAAGGGAACGGCGATCAGGCGGCTACAAGTTAGAAACACCTTTGAGATAGGGGATCACACAGTGCCCACTTGGTCTCGCTGGTCGGTGGCTGGTTGTCTGACTGGTGCCGGGATACTCGGCGGCGTACTCCCCTTGGCGGCGCCTCTTGCTCAAAACTTGCAAGCCCCAGTGTCGGGTCACAATCAAGGTAACATTCAGATCACCGTGGAGCCGGGCGCATGGGGGTTTCCAGACTGGGCCGGATCTTGGAACTATGGAGAATCAATACCCTACGTCGATCCGTTTACAGGAGATTCAATTTATGGATGCATTTACCCTCGGGGCAGCGGAAATACCTACATTGACGGCATGCTTCTGGCCGGAGGTCTCGCGGGCGAGGACACGATATTCACCTTTGGTAACTTCGAGACTGATTCCTCTTCTTATGGCGGCATTTGGCGGATCCGTTCCTCGGACAGAACTAGTGCTTACTATTCTACTGAAACGCGGTCGGACCTGGACCTACAGTGTACATATGTAGACACTTTGGTGTCAGGTCGGGATGTCAATTCGAGTGTTTGGGACTGGCGCCGCTTCGCCCCGACTGGTCTCCGGGTCGTTCAGCGTTCTATGGCGTGGAGTGGAGCCACCGTGGACGATTTCATTTTGGTGGAGTATGAATTCACCAACGTAGGGAATGGAGATCTATCCAACGTGTATGTCGGCTTTTGGTATGATGCTGTCACGCGTAATTTGTTTCCTGACCAGAGCGACGACTATTTGACCGGTCTTCTTCGCGACTACCAATCGGATGGAGTTTGCAATTTCCGCGACACACTCAATATCGCTTATAGCATGGACAACGACGGCGACCCGGTGGACGGGCGCTTCACCTGGCAATCCCGGCGTGGGGCAGTAGGTGTCGCCCTTCTTGGCAGTTCGCAAGGGCCGATCCGAGTGGGTTACACCTGGTTTGCCTGGGACGCCGGATATAACACTGACTGGGGGCCAAGACGGAGACCCACAAACAGTGACCCGTGGCGATCGTTCAACCCTTTCTACGCCTGGCCGGGCAGCAACAACAACCTCTACTATGTGATGAGCCGGGGCGACATTGCTTACGATCAGTTGTTTGCGGCAGTGGAGCACGAGGGCTGGATGCCGTCGTGGTATTTCGGTGACGCGATAGCGAAAGGCTGGTCAGCTATCAGCGTCTACTCATTCGGCCCGTTCGAGATTGGTGTAAAAGAGCACATCTCCTTCACCATCGCCGTAGTCGGCGGCGACAATGTGCACAATGATCCGTATGCGGTGCTGAACCCGGCGTTCCCGCAGCAGTATTATGATCAGCTTGATTTCTCCGAGTTGGCACAGAATGCCCGCTGGGCGCAGTGGGTGTATGACAATCCGGGAGTAGATACGGACAGCGACGGGTATTTCGGCGAGTTCCGTGTGTGCGAGGGAGAAACGACATGGTACAAGGGCGACGGTGTGCCCGACTTTCGCGGCAACACCCCGCCGCCGATACCGTTCACACGCTTCGAGACCGAGCCGGGGAGAATAGTCGTCCGCTGGAATGGCTATTTCTCGGAGACCACCAAAGACCGCTTCTCCGGGCTGATCGATTTCGAGGGGTATCGGGTATACAACGGGCTGGATAACAGGAGAACGAGCCTGGCGATTCTGTCAAGCTACGACAAAGAGGATTTCTTCCGGTTCAAGTATCATGAGCTTGGGTCGGGCCAGAATCGCTGGATCAATGACGACCCGCCGTACAGTTTAGACTCCCTCCGAATCATCCATAACGATCCTGAGTTCGATCCGCTGCGTTATCCTCGTGAACGGCCACGATTTGAGGGTGACAGCGCGTTCTACTTCGCCCCGGTCGACGCCAACTTAGCTGATCTCAGTTCTATTACCGGCATCCACAAGGTGTATCCAGAGGCCGTCAACCCCGGTACTGACTCAACTCTGTGGACAGACGACGATGTCACTATGGAACATGGCCGCCGCCTGCCGAAATTCTACGAGTACGAGTATGTCATCGACAACCTGCTGCCGACTGTGCCATACTTTGTCAGCGTGACTGTCTTTGACTTTGGCTACGCCGGTGGCAGAGGCAATCTACCTCCGGATGAGACGAATCCACTGAACAACATCACCGAAGTTTACGCGCAGACATCATCTGATGTAGTCGAAGAACAGAACCTCGACGTCATCGTCTATCCGAACCCGTACCGTGCCGACGCCAATTATCACGAGTTAGGCTATGAGAACCGCAAGGGGACGATCATTCCTGACCGCGCCCGACTCATCCACTTCAGCAATCTGCCGCGCGTCTGCAAGATCAGCATTTTCACGCTTGACGGGGATCTGGTCGGCTCGATCGACCACAACTTTCCTGACGGCGGCCCCGAATCGATGCATGACTGGTGGAACTTAGTCAGCCGCTCCGGCCTGGCGGTCGAGTCCGGGCTGTACTATTGGGTGGTCGAGTCGTCAACGCGGACACAGATCGGGAAGTTAGTCATTCTAAAATAATCACAACCCGGCGGTTGGGTGGACCACAAAGAAATTCGTGCGCGGCAGACCTCCCGGTCTGCCCGTCACGATGTTACCCGAAGAGACCAAGGGGCAGACGAGGACCCCGGATCAAGTCCGGGGCAGGCTCTGCAGCCCACTTACATCGCGAGAGCCGTCGCGATCCCATCCGCCGCAGGCGGAGTGGGCCACCGAGGTCTGTTTGCTCGAGTGTGATTCCCATCCCATCCGCATGCGGGTGGGCCACCAGTCCTCCTGTGGTGGCACAAGAAGGGGTGCGAAAGTGGTTGCTCCGGCATTGCGCACCCGCTAATATTCCTGCGTGTATAAGAGGTGGTTTGGCAGCAAGGGCGGCACGTGTCGTTTGAGACCTTCATAGCCCGTCGCTATTTCGGCTCCGGGCGGTTTTTTGTTTCCGTTTCCACCTGGATTACAATTGTCGGGGTGACCCTGGGTGTGGCGACAGTTTGTTTTGTAACCGCCATGCACAATGGGTTCGAGGCGGAAATCCGCTCCCGCTTGCTGGGGACATCGTCGCACATCTCCGTCTTCCCCTACCAGAACGAGTTTATTGCCGACTACCGACAGCTTGTCGACGATTTGCAGCAGATCGATCATGTCACCGCGGCATCACCGTTCATTTTCTACAAAGCAGCGATCTCGTCGGCGTCGGCCGGTGACGGCATAATCGTGCGCGGTATCGATCTCGAGAGGGAGCGCCTGACAGCCAATATCGAAGAAGACGTCAAGGCCGGCGTCTACAGTTTCGAGACCACCATACTCGGCAACGACACGCTGCCGGGGACTATTATCGGCGAGGGGCTTGCCGACCGACTCGGCGTCTTTCTCGGTGACCCCGTGGTGCTGTATTCGCTGCGTGGCGAAGACTTGCGCAAGGGGATGCGCCCCCGTGTGGCCAAGTTCCTGGTGACCGGTATTTTCGAGACTGGGCTGTATGAGTTCGACGGCTCCATGGCTTACATCTCCCTCAGCGATGCGCAAGATCTGTTCAAAACCGGCGATGTAGTCACAGCGGTGCACCTCAAGCTCGATGATATCTATCTCGCCGAAACTCTGGCGCCCAGGATCGATTCGGTACTTGGCCTTCGCTACGACGTTGTTCCCTGGACGGTGATGCACAAGAACTTGTTCTCGTGGATAGCGATTGAGAAACTCGCCTTGTCGATCGGGTTTTCCCTGATCGTACTGGTGGCGGCGTTTTCGATTATCTCCACTCTGGTCATGTTGACGATGGAGAAGCGGGCCGAGATAGGGATTCTCAAGACGATCGGGACCGTGCCGGCATCCATACGCAAGATCTTCGTTTACAAAGGGCTGGCGATTGCGACAATCGGCGTGGTGGCCGGGTGGCTGATTTCGCTCGCGGCGGGGTTCGCGCAGAACCAGTGGAAGATCGTCTCCCTGCCGCCGGACATCTATTTCATCACCCATGTGCCGATTGAATCGCACCTGCTGGATTACCTCGTTTCCGGAGCGGTGACCTACGTGATCTGTTTCCTGGCGGCGCTCATCCCGGCCCAGCAGGCGGCCCGGTTATCGGTGATAGAGGTCCTGCGTCGGTAGCGTAATGAGGCGGTTTGGCGCGGCTAATGGTTTGGACAAAGATGGCGAAAATAGTACTGTGGGCTTGAAGAAATAGGACTTTGACCGGTCTATAACATGGAAAGTGACAACACGATACTCGCGGCGACCGATGTATCCAGAGAGTTTCCTACCACCGAAGGTAATCTCCGTGTGCTGAAGGGCATCTCATTGGAGGTCAGCCGGGGTCAGATGGTAGCGGTGACCGGCGCGTCGGGGGTTGGAAAGTCCACCCTGCTTCACATACTCGGCGGCCTGGACCGCCCCAGCGGCGGTCACGTTGCGGTGAGTGGGACATCGTTTGACGGTCTGTCGGAGACCGAACTGGCTCGCTTTCGCAACCGGAAAGTAGGGTTTGTGTTCCAATTTCATTACCTCCTTGATGATTTCAGCGCCCTCGAGAACGTGATGATTCCCATGATCTTAGCGGGACGGTCGCATGTCGACTCGGCCCGCCGGGGGGAACTGCTTCTGGAACAGGTTGGTTTAACCAGTAGGAAGACGCACCGACCGAAGGAACTGTCGGGCGGCGAACAGCAGCGTGTGGCGGTGGCTCGGGCGCTGGCCAATGAACCGGATATAGTTCTGGCCGACGAACCGTCGGGGAACCTCGACACGGCGACTGGACGCAAGCTGCACGAGCTCATGTTTCGATTGAACGATGAGAACGCCACCACGTTTCTGGTCGCGACGCACAACCGGGAGCTGGCGGACCGGTGTGATGTGGAACTGCAGTTGGTCGAAGGTCGACTGGCGCAAACGATAAGCAGGTGATGGGTATGTTGTGTCAGGACTGCAAGAAACGCGAGGCGCAGGTTCATCTGACTCAGATCATCAACAACGAGAAGCTCTCGCTCTCGCTGTGCAAGGAGTGCGCCGCCGCACGGGGGTTCCATTCTCCGCTCGACAACGTGCCCTTTCCGCTGGCGGAAATCCTGTCGGGCCTGGGGTATGCAGCTCCGGATGTTGACAAGCTCGACCCCAAGGACGATCTCACCTGCCAGGCGTGCGGATTGAAATTCAGCGAGTTCACGCGGCAGGGCCGGTTCGGCTGCGGCGAGTGTTACTCCGCGTTCCGGGGACGGCTCGAGCCGATCATGCGGAAGATACACGGGGCGTCGCTGCATCGCGGTCGCAACCCGGAGTATGTTCGTCTGGAAGATAAAGCCGCCCTGCCGATAAAAGAGGAAGAACGGCTCGAAGTGGAACTGAGCAAGGCGATTGCAGCCGAGGATTTCGAGCGCGCCGCTGAACTTCGCGACAAACTCAAGACCGTGCGCGAGAAAATCGGCGTGCAGGAAGCATCGAAGGGCTGAGAGTTGGCAATAATGTTCGAAGACATGGCAAAGTCACCTGCGGCCTGGTTATCCGGGAAGGGCGAGGAGGCCCTGGTCATTCTGTCGACCCGGATACGGCTGGCGCGCAATGTTGCCGGGTGCCGGTACCCAACGTCGGCCGACAGTGACACCCGTAAGCGGGTGATCAGTTATTTCGACTCGGTCGTTACACGTACCGAGCACCTCGGCCGCGGGCAGTATTACAAGGCGTCCGATTTTAACGGTCTTGACCGTGACTTTTTGATCGAGCGCCATCTGATATCGCCGGCCTTTCTCGACGGTGACCATTCCAAGGCGGTGCTGATCGGGTCACAGGAGCGGGTGTCGATCATGGTCAACGAAGAAGACCACTTGCGCATCCAGGCGCTGGCGCCGGGACTGGACCCACAGGGGGCGTTCGATCTGGCGATGAAATACGAGGTGGAGATCGGCCGCTATCTCGAATATGACTACGACAAGGACTTCGGCTACTTGACTGCCTGCCCTACCAATGCCGGTACCGGCATGAGGGCGTCGGTGTTGATTCATCTCCCCGGCTTGGTGTTGACACGGGATATTGACAAGGTAATCTCGCGCATCACGCGCAGCGGGCTAGTGGTGCGGGGTTTCTACGGCGAAGGCTCCGACGTGCTGGGGAACCTGTTTCAGGTTTCCAACCAGAATACGCTGGGACTGACCGAGAACGATATTATCAATCAGATTAACAAAGTTGCGCACGAGATTATCGAAGAAGAGGCCAAGGCGCGGTCGCGGCTTACCGAGGAAGCCGCCGATATGATCGAGGACAAAATCTGGCGCGCCTTCGGCATTCTAAAACACGCCCGCGTGCTCACCAGCGAAGAGGTGATGAACCTGCTCTCAGCGGTGCGACTCGGTCACGCCATGAAAGTGATCGATTTTCTGGATGTCGCACTGATAAACGAGATTCTCCTTCTGTCCCAGCCTGCCCATTTGCAGAAGTACTATGGGACAGAAATGGACCACAACCGCCGCGACTTTGTGAGGGCCCAGATGGTGCGCGAGAAACTCCGCAGCACCGGTCCCAGTTAATACGGGAAAGCTTGTATGAAACGGGCCCGCACCGTATTTTGAAGACAACCGTGAAGGATGACATAAAATGAATGAAATGTTCACAGAGGCCGCAAGAAAGGCGATTGAGTACGCCCGCGACGAGGCCTCGCGCCTGAAGCACGACTACATCGGCACCGAACACCTTTTGCTCGGCCTGATCCGACTCGGTGAGGGCCTGGCGGTCGAGATCATCGCCAATCTCGGTCTGGAACTCGAGGACCTCAAGGCGTCGATCGAGGAAGTGGTCCAGCCCTCGGGCGGCACCATGACCATGGGGCAGCTCCCCCTGACTGCTCGCGCCAAGAAGACGCTCGAGGTCTCCGGCCAGGAGGCCCGTGCCCTGAAGTCTAAGGACATTGATACCGAGCATATCCTGCTCGCCCTGCTCAAAGACGAGGAGGGGGTGGCGGCGCAGGTGCTTTCGACCTACGAGATCGACTACAAAGAGGCGTACGAAGAGTTGAAGAACATTCATTCAGGGAAGCCGTCATCGTTCAAAAAGAAGCGCAAGAAATCAAAGACTCCGGCGCTCGATCATTTCGGACGTGACCTGACGGAGATGGCCCGCCGCGGTAAGCTCGACCCGATTATCGGCCGCGAAAACGAAATCGAGCGGGTTTGCCAGGTGCTGTCGCGACGCAAGAAGAACAACCCGGTCCTGATCGGCGAGCCGGGGGTGGGCAAGACCGCGATTGTGGAAGGCCTCGCGCAGCGCGTGGTGGAGGGTAATGTCCCACAGACTCTCGAGAACAAGAGAGTCGTGACGCTCGATATGGCGTCGCTGGTCGCCGGCACCAAGTACCGCGGCCAGTTCGAGGAGCGCCTCAAGGCGGTCATGAACGAGATTATTAACGCCGACGACGTCATTATCTTCATTGACGAGCTGCATACGATTGTCGGCGCGGGCGGGGCCGAGGGCTCGCTCGATGCGTCGAATATCTTCAAGCCGGCGCTCTCGCGCGGCGAGCTGCGTTGTATCGGCGCGACTACTCTTAACGAGTACCGCAAGTTTATCGAAAAAGACGGCGCGCTGGAACGTCGATTCCAGACCGTCATGGTCGACCCGCCGAGCGAAGCGGACACGATTCGCATTCTGAAGGGTCTGCGCGAGCAGTACGAGAAGCATCATCAGCTTCACATTTCGGACGAAGCTATCGATGCCGCCGTGCATTTGTCCAATCGGTACATCTCCGGGAAATTCCAGCCCGATAAGGCGATCGACCTGATCGATGAGGCCGGATCGCGCGCGCATCTGTCAACCTACACCCGCCCGGACGAATTTTCCGCGGCCGAGTCACGCCTGGGTGAGTTGCAGGCGCGCAAGGAAGACGCGGTCAAGAACCAGGCGTTCGAGACTGCCGCCAAGCTACGTGACGAAATCAAGGCGGAAAAGGAGAAGCTGACAAAGTTACAGGCCGACTGGGAGTTCCAGCGCCAGAAGGAACAAATCACGCTCACATCGGACGATGTAGCGGCGGTGCTCTCCAAGATCACCGGCATTCCGCTCTTTCGTCTCGAGGAGAAAGAATCGCGGCGGCTTCTGCGCATGGAGGATGAACTGCGCAAGACCATTGTCGGGCAGGACGAGGCGATTGCCATAATCGCCAAGGCGATTCGCCGCGCCCGCGCCGGGCTCAGTGATCCGGGGCGGCCGATTGGGACGTTCATGTTCCTCGGTCCCACCGGAGTCGGCAAGACCGAGCTCGCCCGCCAGTTGGCGAAGTTCTTATTCGACGACGCCGAATCGCTGGTGCGTATCGATATGTCCGAGTACATGGAGAAGCACGCCGTATCCCGCATGATCGGCGCGCCTCCGGGATATGTCGGCTACGAAGAAGGCGGCCAGTTGACCGAGAAAGTGCGCCGCAAGCCGTACTCGGTGGTGCTGCTTGACGAGATCGAGAAGGCGCATCCCGATGTGTTCAATATCCTGCTGCAGCTTTTCGACGACGGGCAGTTGACCGATTCGTTCGGACGCAAAGTCGACTTCAAGAATACCGTCATCATCATGACGTCGAACATCGGCACCAAGCGGATTCGCGACGACAAGACGGTCGGTTTCGATTCCGCGAGCGTCGATGAGTCTTTCGACGGCATGAGGAAGAAAATCCTTGAAGAAGTTAAGAAGTTGTTCAATCCGGAACTGCTCAATCGTATCGACGAGACGATTGTATTCCAGAAACTGACGCGCGAACATATCGGGCAAATCATCGATATACTGGTGATCGATTTCGCCAAGCAGTTGGCCGAAAAGGGAATTAGTTTCCGTCTCGGCGCCGATGCGAAGGAATTTCTCATCAAGCAGGGCTACGACCCGACCTACGGCGCGCGTCCGCTCAAGAGAGCGCTTCAGCGGTTTCTCGAGGATCCGCTGGCGGAAGAGATTCTCAAGGGGCAGTATGCGGGCGACTGCGATCTGCTGGTCGGCTCAGACGATAAACGTCTGACGTTCACGTTCAACCGTCCCGAGCATCCGCACCATCCCGAGACCAAAGCTCCCGAAGCAGTGGGCTAGACATCTGCGACGTGGCCCACCCGCGTCGACACATCGATCGGCAGGGACAGAGCCCTGCCGATCAAGTGACAGGTCGCCGCAGGGCAGGACCCCGCCTGCGGCGGGTCGCTCGCGGAGGTGAGCTATCGGCGGTTCTGCCTGGACGGGGGGCTTTCGTAGCGCTGTTCTTGCATTGGCGGGTTTGAAGCAAACCCGCCCTACAAGACGCGCGTCGTTGTTAGATCCGCCGTCTTTGCCCGCCGCGTCCGTCTCAACAACACCACAAAACAAACATACAAACCCGCCAGGCAGAAGAAGCGAATCGGGGTTTGTTTCAGGCCGTGTCCCACATGGTGGCCGATAACAATTGTCAGGAACGCCAGCGACAGTTTGTCTTCGAGAACGGACATCCCCATGTAGTACAGATCTCTCCAATAGGCCAGGATCACGAGGTACGGAATCGTCTGAAGGAGCAAATGATGCGCCTCGGACATAGGGAACACCAGCGGAATGACAGTGATGATCGCAGCCAGGAAAACCAAGCGGTGTCCGAACGCAGGCTGGGTCGACCAGTCCGGAGCATACGTGATTAGCGGGACGCACAGTAAGACAGTCAGGACGATCATAGCGGCGGCTTTCCACAGCGGCGACCAGGCGACGCCCAGGAGATAAGTTACGGTCGAGACGAGCGAGAATGACTTCAAGCCCCATTGCATCTCATTGATTGCCGCCTGCGACACTACCTCGTCCATGTAATACCGGTAGTAGTCCAGGCTCTGAGAATTGAACAGCAGAGGGATCAACTAATTGAACGCGACAACGAGCACTACGAAGTACACCGGCGTGCGGAACTGTTTCGACACAACCGCGTACAGAAGGCAGAGCGCGGGCGCGACCTTGATAGAGGCCGCTGCAGCAAGAAACAGTGTCGCCCAGAACTGACGGTCTCTTTCCAGGAAAAAGAAGTAAGCGGCGATGCAACCCAACACATATAGATTTGCCTGACTGTTGAGGAACTCGTCCTGCAGGAACGGATGTAGCATCAGTACCAGCAGCGCCGCGGGCAGAAGATTTGCTCTAAGCGCTGACCGTTTTGACGCCAGATTGAATTGGTGTTTCCATGTTGCGGCCATGGTTGCCAAAAAAGTCGCCACCGCCCCAAGCGACCACACTGATATCGACACCGACTTTCCCAATGGCCCCTGTTGCAGCAGAGTGAACGGGTACACTACGACCAGCAAGAACAGGGGATAAAGGTAGCGTCGCGTGACCTCCTGGTACGGGTTTTCGGCGCTGAAAAACCACGCTGAGGCCCGCAGGTACGAAGTGAAATCGATCTCGGCAAACTTGAAGTAGTTCCGAACGGATTGATAGTAGAACAACAGAAGCGACCCGGCGGCAACTGTGATTACGACTGCGGTCAGGATTTTGCGGAATCTGGACGCGCCCGGGGGAGGCATTCTCGAAACTATGATGCCGGGCATGGGGTCGTCAAGTAATGTCCGAGCTTGACGGTGTATCCGGTCGATCCTATGTTGATGCGGCGAAACTACCAGTGAAACGATCCCAAGCAAATAGGCGACAACCGGGTGCGGCGTTGCGCACAAAGCGGAGCCGGCACGAGCGTGGCGTAAGTAATGAGGCGGCTGTTGCCCGGTACTGGTCGCGCAGGTTGAAACATGCCGGTCCACTCGCGGCGGTGCTTACCTACGATGCGCCACCGGCAATCAACCGCGCCTATGATCGCTGGGAGCGCGAAAGCCTGTTGAGACAGTTACCGGCATCACTGGACGGTAAGACAGCGCTCGACCTGGGCTGCGGCAGCGGCCGGGTCGCCGTGCTGCTGGCAGGGCGTGGCGCGACTGTGACCGGGGTCGATATCTCCCCGGTGATGCTCGAGGCCTGTCGCACCGCCGCGCGACGGGCACGGGTTTCTCGAAGACTCACCCTGATAGAATCCTCTGTGAGCAAGCTCATACCCAATCTCGGAAAATTCGACATCGTTACCTGTTTTGGCCTGCTCGAACATCTTTGGCCCAAAGAGCGCCACCGTTGCCTCCATGTCGCTCTCGCGAATCTGAACAAATCTGGTCGGATATTCCTTGTGGTCAACAATCCGGACGGTGTTTTTCTAAGAACACGGAAAAGCGGCTCGGATCGGAGAGTAGCAGGGCATTATGTATCGATGGTAGGACTCAGGTGGCTGGAGAAGTTCTGCAACGCAAACGGTGCCGCCATGACCGTGCTGGCGGCTAATCCGTTTTACGCCTGGCTGCACTACGGACTTCTGAAGGGCTTAGCGGTGTCGTTCCCGGAAGCGGAGCTGAATCGCCTGGCGCAAGTGGTGACACCACTCGATCTGGCTGCAACCCTTCGCGGCCCGCTCCCCTACGCTCTGGCCAGTCACTTCATGGTCGAATTGCGTCGGCGCGGTGTATAGTTCCGGTATGGGGCGCTGAGCCTTGGGTCAAATCAAAGTTGCACAATAAGATACAAAACCACTTGCCCTTTGATACTGGCGTGGTTATACTATAAGTCTGTGCGGGATTTCCGAAGCGCTGGAACTAACTTCGGTCTCGCCGATAAATAGAAATCAGGTTATTGCTTTAGAGGTTTTTGTATGGCACACAAGAAAGGCGTCGGCTCGTCGCGAAACGGCCGTGACTCTAACGGTCAGCGGCGCGGCACCAAGATGTTCAGCGGTCAGGCCGTGAAGGCCGGCTCGATTATCGTGCGTCAGTGCGGCACCCCGATTCGCGCGGGCGCAAATGTCGGCATGGGGCATGACTGCACGCTGTTCGCCAAGATCGACGGCGTCATCAGATTTGAGCGGGTCGGCAAGACCGGGAAGCAGGTGTCGGTCTACGCGGCTTAGCATTCCTGTCGAATACGGCAAGCGGGCACTGCGGACACAATCAGCAGTGCCTTTTTGTTTTGGGGCAAGTTGACCCGGACGGGAGATCTCTGTGGCCGCCGGGGACAGTGCGCAGCGGTTGGGCTTACCGGTGGGCGAGGAAACTTCTCGGCGACCCCAGTCAGCGAGGTGGCAGGGCCAGGATACCCGCTTGCCGGGCCGGTACCGCGATTGGCACAATCTCCGTGATAGCCCGGTGAGTAGACATCGTTGCCGCCCCCCCACAATTTCCCTTGACAACAATGGTCCGCATTACTATGATTTAAGCACGAGAGCGATTGATGCCTCGCCCGGCTGCCCAGCTTTACCGGGCGTTGCTCATAACAAATGTCGCAACAAAGCCCCGTCTCGTACCCTCATCGCCAGTAGAGCTAAACTCAAGGATGGAGGATCGGCTTATGGAGTGAGGTTATCTCTTGAACGGGCGCGACGGATCGCGGCCGTGGCGAGGGATAGCGGGATTGGTGGTCCAAAGGGACTTGACGCAGCGCCGAGGTTTGCCTCCGCGTCTGCAGCGGCCTTGCCGGAAGGCCGTGTTGCTCCCGGGCGGCCTAGTGAACAGACTGGCACCAACCTGAAAGTTCGGCTGTCAGGGAGTTGACAGAACCGGCCCCCAGGAATGGGGATTCCGATTGGAAACAGTCGGAGTGATTTCCGCAATCGATTTCCAGCGGGCGGCCTAATCAGCCGCCCGTGTTATTGTTACCCGCCCGATTGTGGCCTTCGCCCCATAAGTGCTGTCTCACCCCATGCGTCAGGGTTCGCGGGTTCCCCTTCGCGTCAGCGTGTATCCACCCTAACCCATTTTCGTCAACCAGGTTAGGTCACGCAATCAATCCTCCAGCGAGGCGGCATCGCCATTGCAAAGTACCGGAATGGAACATGAACACAAGTCCGGAACGGTACGTAATGAAAGTGAAGTTTGTGTTGACCATGGACGATGTCGTCGTGAACGACGAGAGAATCGATCAGATCATTCTCGACTGGATCAGCGATGTTGACCAGGAGGAGATCATGGATGTCTCCCACAAGTGGATTACGACCCAGAATTTTCTTACTCACCGGATGGTCGGCCTCACCCGCGTGGGTGAATCATCGCTGACTATCGAACCTCTCGAAGAGGCTGCCGATGTCGATTCCTGAGCTGATCAGCCAGGCGAAAGCGCTCGCCGGCGACGCTGTCGCCCGAGCGGGCGAATACTCCGGCGCCCTCATGACGGCCCGCCAGTACGTGCTGGACAACTACGGCCAGACCGGGCTGATCGCGGCGTATGTCACGATTGGCGTTCTGGCGGTCTTTATCGTCTCGCGCCTGGTGATGATGACATTCGCCGCAGTCAAGTGGATGGTTCTGCCATCGATAGTGCTCGCCTTCCTGGCGTCACTGGTGTTGCCGATTGGGTTCGGGCAGGCGCTGCCGGTGACAGTCGCTTTTTGCTCGCTCGTACTCTTGTTCAAAGGATAGAGACGTTGAAACCCGCCGCGGCCAGGCATGGCCGCGGATGTCGGACGTTGCCTACAGCGTATAGCGGCCCGCCCAGAGCGAGGCCGCTTTTTGTTGCACGGAAGAATCTTCCCCCGCGCGCCTATCCCTGTCGACGCCAACCGCTTGCAAACTCGAGTCGAGCATGGCAATCCGGTTGCATCGCCATAGTTCCGTAAGCCGGAAAACAGGTACATTCATGGATCCCACGCCCAACTGTATCAATTGCGGCCGACCGCTGATTTCGCGAGGCGGCACCCTGGTCTGTGTCGACTGCAACTCCGAGCTGCTGGCGGCGTCCGAGATCTTTGTCGAGTCGGCCGATCCCGACGGTTACATCATGATCGAGTGCCCCGGCGCTACTCTCTACAAGGACGGCAGCGACATTGTCGAGGCCGGGGTCAGGTTTCTCGACGACAACGATCCCTCGAAAGGCTTCGAGATTATCAAGCATCCGATATACTCACCCACACATGAAAAGAAACGCCGCATCAAGAGAGAAGCTTACGGCCGTATCCGCCGCTGTCGCGGCTGCCAGGATTTGACCGTGCGCATGAGGCGACGCGAGGGGCCCGACTTCTGCGTGCCGTCGCGGAAACACCCTCACCGCACCCGTCTCCGCCCGGCGAAGTACCGGACATATGTTTGATCCGTGGATCAAGGTGGCCCACCCGCCTGCGGGTTGGTGGGATGGACGTGTCCCTAGCGCGAAGAAGGGTGTCGGGTTTCTCGCTCTTTCGGATACTGCTCGGAACCCGACCTACCGGCTGCGTGCCGTCGCGGAAACACCCTCACCGCACCCGTCTCCGCCCGGCGAAGTACCGGACGTATGTTTGATCCGTGGATCAAAGTGGCCCACCCGCTTGCGGGTGGGATTGGGATTCCTCTCGTGCCGGAAACACCACGGTGCCCCACCATTGATGTTCGGGTTTAGGAATACGATGTCCGGTTGCGCACCCAGTCACGGCGCGCAGAACAAGCCCTCATTGGGGCTCACTTCGCGGCCTTCCCGTCGACCCGGACATCTTATGTAACTATCTAAGGCACAATAAGATACGGCACGGTTTTTACTTGCCATAGGGCATAAAAACCGGTATGTTGGTTGGTTAGGAAAACTTTGCCATGGCTGCCCTGAATCACCTACACCGAAACTCGACCAAACCCGTCCCCGCGGCCGGGATCGTGGACCGTATTGTCACGTCTTTGGGCCTGGCCCAGCGATATTACGGCTGGATGATGGTCTCGCGTTGGCCGGAGATGGTCGGCGAATACTACGCCCGCAAGAGCCGCGCCTTTCGTTTCGAGGAGGGCGTCTTGTATGTAGCGGTCGAGGATGCCTCCTGGCGCCAGCAGATGGCCATGGACACGGAAAGAATACTCACGATCATCCATGGATACCCGCATGGCCAGGTAGTCAAGGACCTGCGCCTGGTGATGGGCGAAAAAAGGATACACTCCGATGCCGACTGAAGTAAAAGACATTGAAAAGAAGAACGCATCTGATATGACCGAGAAGAAAAATCAGCAGGCTTACGATGCCACCTCGATCCAGGTACTCAAAGGCCTCGAAGCGGTACGTCGCCGTCCCGCCATGTATATCGGCGATGTCAGCCAGCGCGGTTTGCATCACATGGTCAACGAGGTGGTCGATAACTCGGTCGACGAGGCGATGGCCGGGTTCTGTGACAAGATCGAGGTCGAAATCCTCGGCGACGGCTCGGTCAAGATTGTCGATAACGGCCGCGGTATCCCGGTCGAGAAGCATCCCGATCAAAAAATCTCCGCGCTCGAAGTGGTCATGACCCAGCTTCACGCCGGCGGCAAGTTCGACCACAAGAGCTACAAGGTCTCAGGCGGCCTGCACGGGGTGGGCGTCTCAGTAGTGAACGCGCTTTCGAAACACTTCTGGGTGGAGGTGATCCGCGACGGCAAAGTGTATCGCCAGGAGTACGAGCGGGGTGCGGCGCTTAAACCGGTCAAGGAAGTGGGCAAGAGCAAAAAAACCGGCACCACGGTTTGTTTCTTCCCCGATCCGGAGATCTTCTCCAACACCGAGTTTCGCTTTGGCATTATCGAATCGCGTCTGCGTGAACTGGCGTTTCTGAACGAAGGGCTCAAAATCGACCTGTATGACCGTCGCGAGGGGAAAGAACGCGAGGCGCACTTCCACTACAAGGGTGGGCTCTCGGCGTTTGTCGAATACCTGAACGAGAATAAAACGCCGCTGTTCAAGAAGCCGCTGCATTTCAAGAGCGTCAAGGACGGGGTCGATGTCGAGATCGCGCTCGCTTATAACGACGGCTACAGCGAGTCGGTGTACTCGTACGTGAATAACATCAACACGATCGAGGGCGGCTCGCATCTGACCGGTTTTCGCACGGCGCTGACCCGCACGATCAACAACTATGCATCGCGCAACAATCTCCTCAAGAAAGACAGTGTCACGCTGGTCGGCGATGACTCCAAAGAGGGCTTGGCGGCAGTGATCTCGGTCAAAGTGGTCGATCCGCAGTTCGAGGGCCAGACCAAAACTAAATTAGGCAACTCCGAGGTCAAGGGGATTGTTGAATCGATCACCAACGAGCAGCTTGGCGCGCAGCTCGAAGAGAACCCGTCGATCGGCAAGAAGATTGTCGACAAGCTGATTCTGGCCGCCACCGCGCGCGAGGCGGCCCGCAAAGCGAAGGAGCTCACCCGCCGCAAGACTGCGCTCGACAGCGCGTCGCTGCCGGGCAAACTCGCCGACTGCAGCTCGAACGAGCCCGACCTGTGCGAGATTTATATTGTGGAGGGCGATTCTGCCGGCGGTTCCGCCAAGCAGGGGCGCGATCGGCGGTTCCAGGCGATCCTCCCGCTGCGCGGCAAGATCATCAATGTCGAGAAATCGCGGATCGACAAGATTCTCGGCAACGAGGAAATCCGCTCGCTCATCACCGCGCTCGGGTGCGGGATCGGCGAGGATTTCGACGCCGGCAAGGCGCGCTACCACAAGATCATCATCATGACCGATGCCGATATCGACGGTTCCCATATCCGCACGCTCATTCTGACATTCTTCTTCCGCTACATGCGTGACCTGATCGATCGCGGCTACATGTATATCGCGCAGCCGCCGCTCTACAAGCTCAAGCACGGCAAGAAGGAGCAGTACGTTTATTCCGACGAAGAGAAAGAACGCGTGCTCAAGACCTTCCCAAGCACCGGTGTCAATATTCAGCGTTACAAAGGTCTGGGCGAGATGAACCCGGAGCAGCTCTGGCGCACGACTATGGACCCGGAGTCACGCACTCTTTTGCAGGTCACGCTCGACGATGCCGCCGAGGCGGACCACATTTTTGCGACTCTGATGGGGACAGAGATCGATCCCCGCCGCGAATTCATCCAACAGAACGCGCGGTATGTGAGGAATTTGGATATTTAGTAGGGCGGGGTAGGATTTGTGGGCGGCAGACGTCCTCGTCTACCCCTGGACATTTTCATTCTGAAAACCAAATAACCCACGCCCTAAGCGGGCCGGGCTGTTAGGCTAAGTCTTTCCTTGACGAATCTGTCCGTTTTGTTTATTCTCTTATAGTAGACACTGATAACGCGTAGACAGGGGGGCTTTATGGCCCGGCTTGTAACAATGATGGCATTTGCGGTGGTGACTGCGGGCGCCATTGCTATCTTTTCCGTGCGCTCTTCTGCAAAGGTTGATCGTGGGGCTAGGCTAATCACGAGTGATGATGACGGTGTTGAGTTGGCGGTCCCGTTGCCGACCGCGGACCGAACAGCCGCTACCAAACCTGCCCATGACCCAGATCGTATGGCAAGGACCATTGAAGGAAGAGAACCAGCTAAACGAGCTTCGCGGACTATCTCGGCCGTTTCTTCGACGGGCGGTGGCGACACGTATTCTACAGCTACGGTGATCCCGGCTGTTCCATACACTGATGCGGGAACTACAGTCGGGGCAACCTATAATTACGACGCATCTGCTGTTTGTGTCGCGGCGGCTGGTGGGGGATTGGGATGTCCTGATGTGGTGTACTCCTACACACCCCCAGTCGACGGTATCCTGTTTGTTTCCACGTGTCTCGGTGGAACCACTACCGACACTAGAATCTGGGCCGTCGAATCGGTTTCTCTTAGCGAAGTCGGCTGCAATGATGATGCCTGCCCTAGCTATGCCAGCGAGCTCAATTGTCCTGTTACGAGTGGCCTGACTTACTATATCGTGATTGGTGGTTGGAATGCTAGTGCCATAGCAACTATTAGTTGCTAAGAATATTCAACAAGTGCATATTGGTTCCTCAAGGAGGAACTGGTATGGCCCGTCCGGTAGAGATCAGGTTGCGTCGACTGCGGCCGCAGGAACGACAC
>JBFMGC010000052.1 GCA_040752815.1 Candidatus Zixiibacteriota bacterium | reverse complement strand
TCAAGTCCCAGCCAATTTCTTCGGCGACATTTTCCATCTTGAAATGTACTCAAGCGGCGGTTAGCGTCAAGTCCCAGCCGAATAACCACGCGGTAACCCGGTATGCCGAATGTACTCAAGCGGCGGTTAGCGTCAAGTCCCAGCAAGTCGGTTGTGTTTGGTGTGAGCTGGAAGAATGTACTCAAGCGGCGGTTAGCGTCAAGTCCCAGCGGACATTCGCGAATACTGACGGCTCCGATTAATGTACTCAAGCGGCGGTTAGCGTCAAGTCCCAGCGGACCCACGCCTCCGTGCCCTCGCGTTAGAAAATGTACTCAAGCGGCGGTTAGCGTCAAGTCCCAGCCCAACCGGTCCCGGGTATGTTCAGGACCGGAATGTACTCAAGCGGCGGTTAGCGTCAAGTCCCAGCTGCCCAGATCACCACGAATCAGCGCACGATAATGTACTCAAGCGGCGGTTAGCGTCAAGTCCCAGCGCCGCTCGATGCGGATAAAGGTATCAGCCTAATGTACTCAAGCGGCGGTTAGCGTCAAGTCCCAGCCATGAAAGCCACATTCAGCGTCACGAGAAAAATGTACTCAAGCGGCGGTTAGCGTCAAGTCCCAGCGCTGCCGAGTGGGCAGCTTTACCCATTGCCAAGCTGACCACCCGGCAGCGCCACGCAATTTTCCAGCCTACATTCCGAATCAAAAACCCTATATTGCCATCCAATGGATGAGAAACTGTTAGTCCGGCGAGCGCAGGCCGGTGACTTCGAGGCCTTCACCGACCTCATCAAGGCCCACAAGGATCGTATTTACGGCCTGGCCCTGCGGTTGTCCGGCAACAGCCAGGACGCCGAGGATGTTGTCCAGGACACGTTTCTCAAAGCGATCGACAAGATCGACCAGTTCCGGCTGGAGTCGTCGTTCGGCACCTGGCTGTACTCGATAGCGCTCAACCAGGCGCGGGCGATGCTCGCCAGGCGGAAGCAGGAAGACCTCAAGCCGATCGAGGAGTACCTGCCGGTACGAGTGGCGGCCGATGACGACAGCGGTGGTCACGGCCATGGCAGTCATGGCTTGTTCGAGTGGAAAGACCCGGAGAAGCTGCTCGAGGACAAGGAACTTCGGCAGGCGATCGACAAACTGATCGCGGAGCTGCCGTATCAGTATCGCGAGGCGTTCTTGCTGAGGTACGACCAGGGGCTGTCGGTGAAAGAAATTGCGGCGATCATAAATGAATCCGAAGCGGCCACCAAGTCACGTATTCTGCGCGCCCGACTGGCGCTTCGGGAAAAACTCTCAGAAATTTTCGAGACCCGCTATGACCGGGAAGTGTCCTGAGTATCTCAACGACCTGAACGACTATCTCGACGGCACTCTGGATCAGGCCACCTGCGCCGAGATACAGAGACATCTTGGCGAGTGCGAGAACTGCCGGATCATGATAGACACACTCCGCCAGACAGTCACGCTCTGCCGCGGTGGCAAGCCGGAGCCGTTGCCGCCCGCGCTCGAGGCGCGGCTCAACGGTTTGCTCAAAACCCGCTGGGAACAAAAGTTCGGCAAGCGACCGGGTTAAGTGAAATCAGGTGGCCCACAACATTGCTCTGGGTGCTGGTGACTTCCCAACCAATAACTCCCAATGGTGGGCGGCAGACCTCCCGGTCTGCCCCATCCAGATCCTTCTTCGATACACGGGCACACGGGGAGAGGCTGTCTCAAAACCTCGATCTGTTGCGGCAGGTCTTGCTTCGGGTCCGACACGCTCCGCGGGTCGGGCTCGAAGTGTGACCTGACGCCGTAGATCTGGAGCGTGGTAGGCGCGTCAGTTCACACCCCTTTTGCCTTGTTCAACGGTCAAAGAAAAAGGGGCAAGAACTGACGCAACTGTTTCGGCGTCTTTTGAGACAGCCTCAGGACGTCTGCCACGCACGGAATTAGCAAATACTAGTTGTTAGGGTGCTGACATCCTCTGAGAAAGGAGCTTTGTCGAAACCACCTCTCCTCCAGCGGGGATGGTTTCGATGCACAAAACTACAAGACCCCCCTAAAACTTCGCCCACCTCGGCACGCGAGGAAAGGTCAGTACGTCGCGTATGTTCGCCATGCCGGTGATGTACATGACCGAGCGCTCGAACCCAAGCCCGAATCCCGCGTGCGGAACGGTCCCCCAACGGCGAATGTCGGTGTACCAGTAGTAGTTTTCGATGCCGGTCATCCCCTTCTTCTTGATCCGATCCATGAGCACGTCGTACCGTTCCTCGCGCTGCGAGCCGCCGATAATCTCCCCCACTTTCGGCACGAGCACGTCCATCGCAGCTACCGTTTTGCCGTCATCGTTGACCCGCATATAGAACGACTTGATCTGTTCGGGATAGTCGGTCACGATCACCGGCCGGCCGATTTTCTTCTCAGTCAGGTAACGCTCATGTTCGCTTTGGAGATCACTGCCCCACTCGGTCGGGTACTCGAACTTCTCACCCGATTTCTTGAGCAGGTCAATCGCCTGCGTGTACGTGATGCGCTCGAATTGCGAATTGACCACGCTTTCGAGCGTACGGATGACATCCTTGTCCACCCACTGATTAAAGAACGCCATGTCGTCGGCGCACTCTTCGAGCGCGTAGCGGAACAGGTATTTCAGAAAATCCTCGGCCAGATCCATGTTGTCTACCAGCTCCGCCCAGGCCATCTCCGGTTCGATCATCCAGAACTCCGAGGCGTGCCGGCTGGTATTGGAATTCTCGGCGCGGAAGGTCGGCCCGAACGTATATATATCTCCCAGCGCGGTGGCTAATAGCTCGCCCTCGAGTTGGCCTGACACCGCAAGAAATGTCTCCGACGCAAAGAAATCGGCATCCCAGTCTATCCTGCCGTCCTTGCGTGGCAGTTTGTCCAGATCGAGCGTGGTCACCCGAAACAGGTCACCGGCTCCCTCGCAGTCCGAGCCAGTAATCAGCGGCGTGTGGATATAGTAAAAGCCGCGCTCCTGATAGTACTTGTGAATGGCATAGGCCAGTTTCGACTTGATACGCGCTACCGCCCCAAACGTATTGGTGCGCGGCCGAAGGTGGGCGATCTCGCGTAAGTATTCAAAAGTATGCCGTTTCTTCTGGAGCGGGTACGACGGGTCGGCCTCGCCGACCAGGTCAAGCGACTCGACTGTCAGCTCGTACTTCTGGCCCTCACCTTGCGACGGCACCAGTTTGCCTTTGACTCGTACCGAAGCGCCGGTCAGCAGCTTTTCCAGCACCGGCAGTTTAGCCGGTTCGTGTACGACCGCCTGGATATTCCCCATGCAGGAACCGTCGTTGATTTCGACAAAGGCGACCGCTTTAGAAATACGGACGGTTCTTACCCAGCCGAGCACGGTGATAGCTGTGCCTGCCGGAACTGCGTCATCTATAAGGACGCGCGAAATGCGGGTTCGGGTTTTGTAATCCATGGCGGCGTTCCTTCACGAAAAGCGATATTACGGACCGGCAAAGATATGTCGCCACAGCTTGTTAGGCAAGGGGGTGGCATGCGTGAAATCAGGCGTGACACGTCGGATTGACTGAACTATCTTGGTAGCGAATCAAAGTAATAGGCGTGGTGCTACGGCCGTAGCATAAACCTGCTGCAAGCGGCGGGCTTGGGAGACTGATCGGCCGACTGAAAGGAAGTATACGATGGCTGAGCTACTAAACGAGAAAGTCCGGCAGCGGACGTTCATCGCCGCAGCGCCGGACGAGGTGTTCGATACAGTCACTTCGGCGACACACTGGGACAAGTTTTTCACGACCGGCATGGAATTGGATCCCAAGCCCGGAGGCGTCTGCTCGTTTTCCTGGAAGGACTGGGGCCCGGATGAATACACAATGAAGGTGCCGGGGAAGGTGCTCGAGATAGAACGCCCGCGGCTCTTTTCGTTCCAGTGGGGTGCCGAACAGCGGGCGACAACTGTCCGAATTGAGTTGACCGCGCAGGATGGGGGTACGGTGGTGACGCTTGAAGAGGGGGGCTATCGCGACACCTCCGATGGCCGCGCCATGATCCTCGAGTGTGCATCCGGCTGGGGTGAGGCCCTGACCCTCCTGAAATTCTACATCGAGCACGGGATCACCTACCGTTGTGAACGGACCACGTCGAGAAGGTAGCGTGCGGTGACTGGCAACAGATAATTGATCGGGAGGGTTCTGTCCCAAATGGTCCTGGGGGCTGCAGGCGCGGAGGCCTGCCGATCAGAGGCGCAGTGGGCCGCCG
The DNA here is from genome assembly GCA_040752815.1 of Candidatus Zixiibacteriota bacterium. Lineage (NCBI taxonomy): Bacteria > Pseudomonadati > Candidatus Zixiibacteriota > Candidatus Zixiibacteriota bacterium. The sequence continues at coordinate 16,047 of JBFMGC010000052.1, read as the reverse complement.
GACTTGTCCACCAGACCTTACTTCTGGCTGTCCTGGCAAGTCTCGACCACCGTGCGGTAGTTGCGGATCAGCGATTCAGTGGTCTTACGCGACGTCGACTCCGCAAAGATGCTGAACGCAGCGTTGAACCGGTCCGGCGCGATCAGTACCCAGCCGTCGTCCTCGAGAATGCGCACACCGTCGATCAACTGCCGCCGCTTGTTGGCCGACTCGGTGATCAGCCGTCGCATGACCATCCCCTTGCGCGACCACGGGCAAGGCACCGTCACCGTCTGCCGCACGAGATGCTCATAGTTGGTTCTCAGGTGGCTGAGCCGCCCGCGGGTCTGGGCGAGCATCTCCAGAATGTGAATGAGCGCGAACATAGCGTCGGCGCCGCTGTGAAAGCGTGAGAAGATAAACCCGCCGCGCGTGCCGCCCACAAAGTCGGCGCCACCGGAGTTGTGAATCTTCATCATCGCCTGGTGATCGTTGGTCACGCGCACCACCTCGACCCCGTACCGCTCGGCGATCTCCTCGATCCCCATCGTAGCCGCCACCGGCACGGCGATTCTCTTTGGATGATGCGTCTGTAAGTACAGCTCGGTGACTATCATGAGGAGGATCTGGTCGTCGAGCGGGCGGCCGTTCTCATCTACCACAGTCAGCTTCTCGGCAGCCGGGTTGATTCGGAATCCGACATCAGCATTTAGTGAGCGAACTATGGCCGACAACTGCACAATCGCCCGCGCCGACTCTTCGGGCGGCACCGAAGATTTCTTCGGATTAGGGTGTGAGTTAAGCTCCGTGGTGGAAATACCGAGCCGCGAGAAAAGGTCGGGGAATACTTCCGACGATGACCCGTGGGCATAATCGACAACAATTTTGAACCCGGCTTCTTTGATGATCTCGGCGTCCACCTCGGACATGAAATCGGCCTGGTAATCCCGCAAGATGCCCTGGGGATAGTCGAGGTGGCCGATGTCATTGATTGAAGCGCGCTGGAAATCCTCACCGAAATAATTCCGCTCGACCTTCTTGAGCTGCGACGGCGGCATGTCGAGCGCCGACCCGTGGAAAAAGATGAAGTCGAGATAGCGATAATCGACGGGGTTGTGACGAGCGTAGATGCCGGCGGCATATTCGCCCTTTCGAAGGGCGTAGCGTACAACCGGCACGGGCAGCGTTTCCAGGTCGTATACGTTGACACCTGAGGCAAGCAGCCCGGCCATCATAGAGCGTCTCAGTAGCTGCGCTACGTCTGAGACTTCCCGGCTGGTTACTACCGCAGCTCCCGGCCCCAGTGTGGCACCAAACGCCGCGCCAACTTTTACAGCCATCTCCGGCGTAATCTCGGTCAGGGCCAGGCCGGTGATCTTAGAATCCGTGAACAGTTCCCGGTTCCAGGCATCGCCCCATACCAGCGACGATGACACAATCGCGCTCTCGTCTACCCGCTTCCCGGGCCAGATCTTGCAGTTGGCTCGCACCGTAGCGTCATCGCCTACCACGCAGTCATCGGAGATGATGGCATGATCGGCCAGCTCGACATTATCGCCGATCTGAACCCGGGCGCACACCAGGGCCCGCGAGAAACGGCACTGGCCGCCGATCGTGGTATCCGCCCACACCACCGTGTCCTTGAGACTGCAGCCTGCCCCTATCCGTACCCGCTGCCCGAGCGCGCAGTTGTGCAGCGCGGAGCCGTCGCCCACGTGCACGTCATCCCCCAGCAATATCGTACCGGAGAATCTGGTACCCTGCCCGAGGTGGACATTGCGGCCGCGGTGAATCACCGCCTGATCCAGGATCTGCCGCTCGGCCTTGAGATCCAGCTTCAGGTCGCCCCCGAACAAATCAAAATGGGCGCGGAAGTACTCGTCAACATTGCCGACATCTTTCCAGTATCCCGCCATGATCTTGCCGCACAGCTTCATCCCCTTTTTCAGCATCAGCGGGAAGAGGTTTTGAGAGAAGTCGAAATTCTCGTCTTTGGGGATCAGTTCGACCGCCTGGGGCTCCAGAATGTAAATACCGGTATTGATCGTATCAGAGAACGCCTCGCCCCAGGTCGGCTTTTCCAGAAAGCGCACGATCCGGCCGTCGTCGTCGGTAATCACGATTCCGTAGGCGATCGGGTTTTCCACCCGCGTGAGCAAAACGGTGGCGTCGGCCTCTTTCTGCCGGTGCCAGGCAATGGCTTCCGCCAGATCGAAATTCGTTACCAGGTCGCCTGAGATCACGAGTACCGGCTCCCGGGTGTCCCCCACGGCATAGCGGACAGCTCCGGCGGTGCCGAGATCATCCGCGGGCTTCTCGTAGCTCATGCGCACGCCGACCGCGGCGCCGTCGCCGAAATGCCCGCGGATACTCTCGGGCTGGAAATACAGCAACGAGGTTACGTCAGCCAGGCCATGCCGGGCGAGGAGGCCGACCACATGTTCCATCATGGGGATATTGCCGATCGGCACCATCGGCTTGGGGGTGTTGATTGTTAGGGGGCGTAGACGGGTCCCGAACCCGCCTGCCATGACAATAGCCTTCATCAACGTACCTTGGTCATCCGGATTCACGCTTCAAGACAAGGAGTCCTTGTTGTATCAATCGGCTGGAAACGTCCTTGAAATCACCGAAAACATTATACGCAATCTTCTCAGAGTCGCAATATGCCATCAGATCCTTTTTGGCAAAAACGATATCGGCCGCCCGGGCGCCGCAGGCGTCAGAATACCCGTCGCCCACAAAAACCACGCGACAGGTCTCTCCCGCAGCTCGCCGGAACTCCTCTATCCGGGCAGCCTTGCAATTGCCGCAGCCGGGACAGATCCGGAACGGGTAGGGGAATTCTATTCTGATCCCGCCGTTCTCCAGGTGGGCGATATTGCTCCGGAAGCTGACCTGATCGAGCCCCGCCCGAAGGAGCAGTCGACGGATATACAGGTCCAACCCCTCGGAGACGATTACCACCGGCACGCCGGCGTCAGCGCAGAGCCGAGTAAACTCGGCGAAAGTCGGGTCGAGTTCGAATTGGTCCAGAAAGTTGTCAATCTGCTGTGGTGTGGCGCGAACCATCTCGGATTCGAGCCGCATGCAGTCGCGAGTCGAGAGGCGCCCGGCTTTCCAGTCTGGAAGCAACGCCTCGTTGCGGCCTCCGGAAAAGTGGCGGTACAGGTGATACCCCACGTCCCGCCGTGCCACCGTGCCGTCGAAATCGCAGAATATGGCCAGGTGGGTCTTATTCATGGCGAGACGATTTGAGAAGCTGCGCCGCAAACTGAATGTCCGGCCGCGACGGCACCACTGCTTTGAGATAGGCGGTGTAAGCGCCCGACCTTCGCTCCAGGGCGATCTGCCTGAGGCGCATCTTGACATAATCACCGTGGCGCATGAACTCATCGGCATCGAGCCGGCGCGCGTGCTCGAGCAGCAATCTGTTCGCGCGCCGTAACGGCCGATTGGGCGGCTCCTGCAAAACCACATTCATCAGTTTTTCCACCTGTTCAGTCGTGGGGGATACGTATTCGAATCCGGAGCTGGTAACGAATTGACGGAACCGTTCCACCCAGGAATCATCCAGGGCGAACTGATCGGCGGCGACTATGTCATCCTGGTTCCTTGCGGCAAACTGCTGAAGCAACAGCGAACTCTCTATGGCGCGCACGAAATGGGATTGTTCCTCCAGCGTCAGGACATGATGGGGCGCCAGCCCACGGCCGATTTCGGTCAGAGTCGAGTCGAATTCGTTCAGGTACAGCGAATCGGCCAGGTAGTAGCGCGAAACCGTCAGGCGCACACCGCTGCCGTCGTGGAGGCGGCTGTATCCCTGAACCAGCCCCTTGCCGAATGTCGTGTCGCCCACCAGTACGGCCCGCCCCAACTGACCGAGTGACCCCGCGACAATCTCCGCCGCCGAGGCCGATCCGCGATCCACCAGGATCGCCATGGGCAGCCCGCGCGTCATATCCCGGCCGCTGGAATACCACGTTTCCTCTTCCCATCGCGAGCGGCCATCGGTGCCGACCACAAACTTCCCCTTATCTAGGAAGAGATTGGCCGACTGTATAGCCTCTGAAAGCAGTCCGCCCGGATTGTCGCGCAAGTCGAGAATCACGCCCTGCGGACGAGGTCCTGGCTTGCCCAGGAGCGAATCAAGGGCGGATTTCAGCGCGCGCGACGCGCCGGCGTCAAAATCGAGCAGCCTGATATACAGCACGGTATCAGACGTCAGCCCGGCAAACGGTATGTGCACGAAATCGATCTTCTTGCGCGTGACTTTAACTCGCAGCGTGTCCTCATCGACCGGGCGAAACAACGTCAGCGAAACGTCGGTGCCGGCCGGGCCGCGAAGCACGCCGGTGGCGTGATCGGCAGCGAGGCCGCGAAGGCTGGTGCTGTCCACTCTGGAGATAATGTCGCCGCTCAGTACGCCCGCTTCGGCAGCCGGGCCGTCCTCGCGTACCGACATAATCAGCAGCCCGCTGTCATGCTCGATAACCGAGACACCGATCCCCGAATAGCTGCCGCTGAGTTCCTCCTGCATACGGTCCCACTGGCGCGGCGGCACGTATCCGGAATACCTGTCGAGCCGCGAGAACATCGCGTCCATCGCCGACTCAGCCATCCGGTCCCAATTGACTTCGTGTTCGTAGACCCGGTTTATGACTGTCGCCAGCCGGATCAGATCCAGCGAATCACGCAGTCCTTGATCTGTCAGAACAAAGACACCGCTAGCCCCGGCTATCAGACTTATGAGCACGAGAAAACAGGCGGACAGAAGGACGTGGCGACGCTGAGAAAACGGAGGCAGGGTCATAGGCGACGTAATTTCCGGTCGAGGTGCTTTTTCACCTCCTCAAACACCGTATCGACCGACGGAGTCCCATCTACGACTTTTACCCGCCCAGGTTCAGATTCGGCGATCCTGAGAAATCCACGCCGCACCCGCCGGTGAAACGCGGCAGGCTCTGCCTCGAGACGATCGCGTTTGGGGCCGAGCCGGGTCGCCGCCACCTTGAGGCTGATGTCGAACACAAGAGTGAGATCCGGTCGGCACTGGCCTACCGCCATCCGGTGCAATTGTCGGACCATCTTCAAATCCAACCCGCGCCCGTAACCCTGATATGCAGTGGTGCTGTCATAGAACCGGTCGCATAGCACAATGCGGCCGGCTTCAAGGTGCGGAATGATCTCCCGGGCAGTGATATCGGCACGCGCGGCTTCATAGAGCAGGAGCTCGGTGGTATCCGACAGCGATGAATTGCGATCGAGCAAAATGCGGCGGATGCTCTCAGCCACCGGTGTGGAACCCGGCTCCCGCAGCTTGACTACATCGTACCCCCTGACCTTCAGATAGTGACCGGTCCGCTCCAGTTGGGTTGACTTGCCGCAGCCGTCGATCCCCTCGAAAGTGACAAACAAGCCGCGTTCTCTACGGGGAGATTTCATAACGAACCACTCGGCGAATCATAGAAAAAACCGGCGGCCTTTAGCCGCCGGCAAAAATTACGAAATGGGTCATCAAGGCGACACTACTTTTTTGTCCTGACCACCCGCCTGGTGCTTGACGGTTTCACGCTCTTCGTGGGCGAGGATTTCCGAGTCGCCGGCTTCTTGACCTCCGGCTTGCGGGCGGCGGCTTTCATCGGCTGACGCACACCGGTCTGCTTCCAGCCGTACCTGGCAATGAACTCCTCGGTCATCTGGCGCGCCTGCTCATCGGTGTACTGAATCGGCGGCGACTTCTTGAAATAAGCCGACGGCTCCACCAGGGCGCCGGAGAGGCCGTTATCCAAACCCAGCTTGCAGCAGCGAACTGCATCGATCACCACCCCGGCTGAGTTCGGGCTGTCCCAGACCTCGAGCTTGCACTCGATATTGAGCGGCACGTTGCCAAAGGTAGTGCCTTCCATGCGAATATACGCCCACTTGCGGTCCTGCAGCCACTCCACGTAGTCCGACGGTCCGATATGGATCGAGCCCGGCTTCATTTCGTAGTCGAGCTGGCTGGTAACCGCATTGGTCTTGGAGATCTTCTTGGATTCGAGACGAGAGCGCTCCAGCATGTTCAGGAAGTCGGTATTGCCGCCCACGTTGAGCTGGCTGGTCCGGTCGAGGATGACTCCGCGTTCCAGGAACAGGCGTGTCATTACGCGATGGAGAATGGTCGCGCCCACCTGCGACTTGATATCGTCGCCGATCACCGGAAGGCCCCGCTCCTTGAACCGCTTTTGCCAGTACGCCTCGCGAGCAATAAACACGGGGATACAGTTCACCAGTCCGCAGCCGGCGTCGAGTATCTGCTCGACATACCATTTGGTCGCCTCTTCCGAGCCAACCGGCAGATAGTTGACTACCACGTCGGTCCCGGTATCCTTGAGTAGTTTGACGATGTCGACCGTGTCGCCGGGAGCTTTTTCGATGATTTGGCTGAGATAATGTCCCAGCCCGTCGTGGGTCATCCCGCGCTGGACAATAATGCCGGTTTTTGGCACGTCGCAGAACTTGTAGGTACAGTTAGGCCAGGTGTAGATCGCCTCAGCGAGATCTTTGCCGACCTTGTTCTTGTCGATATCAATAGCCGCCGAGAACTCGATGTCGCGGATATGATACCCGCCCAGGTTGACATGCATGAGGCCGGGGATTTTCTCATCCTCCCTGGCCTTTTTGTAGAACTCGACACCCTGCACCAGCGACGACGCGCAGTTGCCGACTCCGATAATCGCGACTCTTACTTTCCTGCTCATGGCTGATTCCCTTCTATTGAAGCGAGCCTGTTTGACCATTGTTAAACGGCCGGAATATATCAGGGTTTCAACGGGGCCGTCAATAATTGCTGGTGCAGCGCAGAGAAATATATAATATTGGTATATGCATTATGACCAATTGGTCATTACGCCCGTGCGCGGCAGACTTCCTGGTCTGCCCGGAGATGGCCAACGCCACCCCCGGCCAATGGGCTCACCTCACCGAACGGCTTTCATCCGACGGCCATCAAGGTCGTCACCCTCGGCCACGACCGAGGGTCCAGTTGTGTCGGCCGATCACTGGCCCACATGCGTGCGCCCATTTACACCGTGTTTCTCTCGACATCTTTGGGCCACCATAACGATCACAACTGGATACCCGCTTTCGCGGGTATGACGGGACTGGAGTCCCGTCTGATTGAAAACGCAACTGGTAGCCCACAGCTTGCTGTGGGTTGTTCGAGGATAAAATGAAACAGACAAGTCACATACTTTTCGGTGCGCGGCCCGCCGCAGGCGGGCCCTCATCTGCCGGCTCGTAAGAGACCATCGGTTCATGGCAGGACCGCAGGTCTCCCGCTCGACCCTTGCTGGAGACACTCATGCTTGACGAAAACGTAATCACAGACCTCGTCCGTCGCCGCGTGATCTCGGACACTTTCCGCCGCCTGACACCGGAGAAGAAACTCCAAGTCTATCAAGCCGCCATCCGTCTTTTCGGCGAGTACGGCTACGATGGTCTCGCGGTCGATCGCATTTGCCACGAAGCCGGCATATCCAAAGGCTCGTTCTTCCAATACTTCGAATCCAAAAGCCACTTGCTGGAATTCGCTATTCTGGTATTCGACAATTACCTGTCGAAACTGGTTGCCGAGCTGCGTCAGAACGAGAAAGCCGCCCTCGCCAAAGACCGCTTTCGGTCTCTGTACGAATCGTTGGTGGTCAACGCGAGGCTGACTGAATCGGAGCAGAAGTTCTTCTTGTTTGTGACGCATGCGTTGGATCACGCCGGGGTGGTACTGGAAGGGATCGATCTCGAGCGACATCACCACCAGTGGGTACTCGACATTATCACGCGCGGTGTTCGGACCGGCGAGATTCGCGGAGACTTTGATGTTGAACTGACTGAGTACCTGGTATCAGCGCTTATCGAGGCGCTTTTGCGCCGCCAGTACTCCGGTCGGGCGGTCCCCGATCGCCGCACGGAGGAGTATCTGATTTCGTTTTTGTTTGATGGGATAAAGGGGTGAGCGCAGATGGCCGTGGAACTGCACCTTCGATCATGTCACTGTCGGCGGCAGACCTCTGACGGCTGTCCACGGGCTTTGTATGTTGCATTAGGTCTTGAGCACGACCTGGTTCGCACAGCGGACCAGGTCTGGCGGCAACCTGACGTCGGGTGGGCCGCTCCGCTAGCGGCGGATAGGTTTCTTTAGCCCGACGGCCCGCAGGGGCCGTCACCCTCGGCCACGACCGAGGGTCCAGTTGTCTTCGCTGGTCACCGACCCAATGCCTAATCGCATTTGCACTTGGCGCTTAAAGCACAGGAGTTGCTGCCGTAGCCAAAACAACTGGGCACCCGCTTCCGCGGGTGTGACGGGCCTTGGGTCCCGTCTTATTCTGATTACATCAGCAACCCCTCCCGGTCTGCCGCATGAGCATGCTGCGTAGCATTGTTATCGGTGAGGCACACGAAGACGTGTGCCGTCCACCCGATTCGAGCAGTCCCCGTAGGGCAGGAACCCTGTGCTCCTGCCGTTGTCGGCAGGACCGCGGGGGTCCTGCCCTACCGGTTGACCGCCACCTGCGGGCGGAAATCGTTCATCGCAAGAAGCGTCTGCTGCCGCCGGCGAACTTCTCTCTCAGTCAACACAAAATCCGGCCCGACCTGCTCGATCATGATCGAGGACACACACGACGCAAAACATCCCGCCTGCCGTAGATCACGCGTGCGTAGATACTCGTACGTGAACCCCGCCATGTAGGTATCACCGGCGCCGGTGGAGTCGATCAGGTCGACCTCAAACGGAGGAATGTCCACGAACCGGGCGCCGTCGTATATGATCGAACCAAGCTCGGCGAGCGTGACGATAACGGTTTTGGGCCCCCATGATTTGATTATACGCGCCGCCTCGTACGGATCATGACGGCAGTCGATCCCGGTCAGTACTTTTCCTTCGAGTTCGTTCGGCTTGACAATGTCAAACAGGCCGAGAACCTCCTCGATACCGTCCGGCTTCTCGTGAAAAATACGGCCGCCGGGATCGGCGCCGCGAAGCAGCCCCTGCGGATCGCAGAAGAACAAACCTTGGACATTTTGCCTGATTTCGCGAATCCGTTCGAACGAGACTTCGCCCAGTATCGGCCCGATCAGCACGGCATCGGAGTTCTGGTACCATGGCGGGTCGATTTGCTCGATATCAGCGGCCCGACCGAGCAGATCAAGCGTGCGGTTGCCATAGTTATCATAGTAGATTAGCGAAAACCCGCCGGTCCCCGGCGAGGGGAGAATCTTGTACTCGATGCCGTACCTGGCCAGTCCCGCCCCGAACTCGGCGCGGTAATCCTCGCCGATTGCTCCAATCAGTCGCACCTTGCTTCCCAGTTTGGCCAGCGCCAGGGCGGCGTTGGTCGAACAGCCGGAGAGCACGCGCGTTTTGGTATCCACTCGCTGGGTCTTGATGTAGTCGTAAACCGGGTTGCCGATAGCAGTGATCATGCCATGTTCTTGGGCTGTATCGATTGGTTAGCGGTGGACTGGCTGCGTGTCAGGCCGTGACGACGAAGATGACATTCTCAAACCGTCCTGCGGTCACCCAGGACCTTTCTGGCAAAAGCGAGTCGCTGGATGGCGGTGATAACCGATGTCACCCCCACGATAATCAGCGCCAGTTCCAGCCAGCGCCCTTTCGGCCACGAACCGGTGGGCAGGAAATGTTCGAGAATCGAACCGACCATAATGATGACGAACTTTTCGAGCCGCCCCATGATCCCGACCGCGCAGTTCTCCATTTTCCCCAGCGACTCTGCCGCCGCACGGGTGTACGACGCTATCAGCATCCCGAACAGAGCAAACAGGCCCCAGCCGGGGTGCACGGCCCCGGACATGGCTATCCCGGCGAGTATGAAAAACTCGCCGTAGCGGTCGGAAACGTGATCGAGAATGCCGCCGTAGACTGTGCCCAGGTTCCCGGCCCGGGCGGTGGAACCGTCGAGCATGTCGGTCAGCGAGGTCAGCAGCATCCAGACCACGCCCCAGATCATCTCGTTGCGCCAGAAATAAACTCCGGAGACGATCGCGCAGACGAGCGATATTGCTGTCAGGAAGTTCGGTTTCAGTCCCAGTCGGAGACAGACCTTGCCGAGCACGAGCGAGGTTCGCTCGTACCATTCCCGTTTGCGCTGGTTAATCCCTGGCACTGTCTCCAAGCCTATTCGTTACCGGTCTGCCTAAAGAACCGTCACCGTGCTGTCGGGCGACCCCGCCCGACGGTCCGGCGTCGCTTCTTCCACAGACCCTTAAACCAGCGGCCAATATACCGGCGCAATTCCCGGCCGTCAATCTAACACAGGACGGTTCCCGCGAGCCGCTGTCAGGCACTGTTTGACAATTCCCCTCCCGACCGGGATATTGCGCCGATGTTCATCGATTATGTCGAGATTGAGGTGGCGGCCGGGCACGGTGGACCCGGCTGTGTGGCGTTTCGCGCCGAAAAGTATGTCCCCAAGGGAGGACCGAGCGGCGGCGACGGCGGCAAGGGGGGCGATATAATCGCGGTAGCAGACCCGGGCCTGAAAACGCTGATGGACTACCGCTATCGCCGCACTGTCAAAGCTGAGAACGGCCTGCCGGGGAGCGGCTCTCTCAAGACCGGCCGGTCCGGCGAAAGTGTCGTGTTGCGGGTGCCGGTAGGCACTCTCATAAAGAATCTCGAGACCGGGGAACTGATCGTCGACCTCGATCAGCCCGGCCGCCAGGTGGTAATGGCCAACGGCGGTAAAGGTGGCCGCGGCAACGCCTGGTTCAAGTCTCCCACCAACCAGAGCCCGCGGAAGGCTCAGCCCGGCCTACCGGGCGAGCAGCTCAAACTCGCGCTCGAGTTGAAGCTGTTGGCCGATGTCGGCCTAGTCGGCCAGCCCAACGCCGGAAAATCAACGATCCTTGCCACCTTCTCGGCGGCTCGTCCCAAGATCGCCGACTATCCCTTTACCACCCTGACGCCCAACCTGGGAATTGTGCGTTTCCGAGAGTTCAAATCCTGCGTCATGGCCGATATCCCCGGCCTGATCGAGGGAGCGTCGCAGGGCAAAGGGCTGGGGCATCAGTTCCTGAAGCACATCCAGCGCACCAGCCTCATTGTGTATGTGATTGACGTAAACGACGCGGATATCACCTCCACGCGACTAATACTTCAGAAAGAACTGGCGGAGTTCGATTCGAATCTGGTAAGACGGCCATCGCTGACAGTCATCACCAAGATAGACACGCTGTCCGAAAGTGATCTGGACACTGTTTCGCGGCAACTGCCGCCGGAGTATCTTTACCTCTCGGCGGTGGCCCACCGCGGCGAGGAACGGTTCCTTCAGGCGATAGAGGGACAACTTGATAAGCTCGGAAACTAAAGAACGGCTGGTGGACACTATTACGCTGCTGAGTATCCCCGGAGTAGGGCGGGGTCGGTTTGCCCGCCTGGTCGGCCGGTTCGGCTCGGCAACGCAGGCTCTGGGCGCGCCGTACAACGAACTAGTCCAGGTGCCGGGATTGTCCGATATCACAGCCACCGCCATCAGAGAGAAGCAAGACGGTGAAACCGCCCGCCAGATGGCGGCGCGAATCGCCCAGCACGGCTGGTCAGTGCTTTTCCCGGACAGTCCCGAATACCCGTCTCTTCTCGCGCATATCGATGACCGCCCGCCGCTGCTGTTTCGGCTCGGCGAGGAGTGCACACCAAGCGATAAACACGTCGGCATAGTTGGCACCCGTCACGCCACCGAATGGGGACGCCGTTTCACCCACCAGTTGGCGGCCGAGCTCGCCGGCCTGGGAATCACGGTTGTCTCCGGAATGGCTGAGGGAATCGATTCCGCGGCGCACCGCGGCGCGCTCGACAGCGGCGGCAAAACTGTCGCTATATGGGGCACACCGCTCGATCTGGTCTACCCGCCCAGCAACCGGGAGCTGGCCGAGCGGATCAAAAACCACGGCGCAATCTACTCCGAATACTGGCCGGGAATGGTTGCCAACCCGTCGAATTTTCCCGAACGCAACCGGATCATCTCGGGTATGTCAGAGGGTGTGATCGTGGTAGAGGCGGGGGTCAAGTCCGGCGCGCTAATCACCGCGCAGTTCGCTCTTGAGCAGGGGCGAGAGCTATTCGCCGTGCCGGGCAGGCCCGGCTCCGATAAATCCACCGGCACCAATGCGCTGATCAAACAGGGCGCCCGGCTGTTGCTCTCCGCGCGAGATGTTCTCGAGGAGATCCCCCGCCTGGCCGGCGATCTGAACGCTAAGAAAGTCAAACAGAAGCCCGACCTGACCGATATTGAACTCAAAATGGTAGACCACCTTGCCGCCGGTCCGGTTCAGATAGACCAGTTGTGCCGCCTCGCCGGAATGCCGGTTTCAGAAGTCATGGAGTATCTCCTGGCTCTGGAATTAAAAGGGGTGGTGCAGGAACTTCCGGGCAAACGTTTCGTTCTGACCGACCAATAATCAATGACCGGCCGCACCACTAAAATCGTCAACAAGCTTGGCCTTCATGCCCGCCCGTCCGCACATTTGGTTTCGGTGGCGGCGAAGTTCGAGTCCGAGGTCTTTCTCACACGGGATGACCTGAAGATCAATGCGAAATCGATCATGGGTGTGATGATGCTGGCCGCCGAAAAGGGGTCCGAGTTGCTGGTCGAGGCCGATGGTCCCGACGCCGAAGCGGCGGTCAACGCGGTTATTGAGCTTATCCAGTCCGGCTTTGGGGAGGAAATCTGATATTCCGCTTGCCTTAGGCTGATTCCATTGGCTATATAGGTCGCTTATTCGATTGGGATAGCTAATGGGTGCTGATGTAGGTAAGCGCAAAGTAGTCAGAGGGATACCAATCTCCTCCGGAATCGCCATGGGCCAGGCCCAAGTGGTGGTGCCGGGGCATGTCGAAGTGGCCGAGCTCGCGGTCAAAGTGTCGGAAATTGACCACGAAATCGCCGCCCTGCACCGGGCCGTCCAGGATACGTCCAAGGAACTCAAGAAGTTACAGCAGGCGGCCAGCCGCCGCATGGACGGCACGGTCGCCACCGTGTTTGACGCCCAGCTTCTGATCGCCACCGACCAGGATTTCCTCTCCAAGGTGACCGAGGAAATCACGTCGCAGCAGCGCAACGCCGCATACGTCTACAACCAGATGGTGCACCGAAACACTCATCAACTGCGCCTGTCCAATAACCCGTACCTACGTCAGTCGGCTCAAGAGATCGAGGCCGTAGCCGACCGCGTGCTCTCACATCTGGCCGGGGTCGGTGAGAAATCCACCGCCTGCTATGACTCCGAGACAGTACTTGTCGCCCGCTCGTTCACACCGGGCCACGTGCTCGACTATCGCGAGCGGCGGGCGGTCGGGTTTGTGGCCGGCGAATGCGGCGCCCACTCGCACACGGCGCTGATTGCTCGGTCGCTGCTCATGCCAATGGTCGCCACACCCCATGCCCTGACACGGATACCCGAAAACTGCCGGATCATCGTCGACGGTGCCAATGGGCAAGTCATCATCAATCCGACCGATCGCGAGTGGACCGAGTACGAGAAAAAGCGGCAAAAGCTCGGTCCGGCGATGATCGCCCGGATCAAGAAGCTCGAGGAGATACCGCCCCGCACAGCCGATGGCGTCCCGGTTCAGATAGCTGCCAATCTTGAATTTCCCGGCCCGGTTGACGAGATACTGGCCGGCAAGAAAATCCCGGTCGGTCTGTATCGGACCGAATTTCTCTACATGGACGGGGAGACGCCGCCCGACGAAATCGCCCAGTTCAAGTTCTACGACCGTATCGCCGCCCGTTTTGCCGACTCGCACGTGGTCTTCCGGACTTTCGATCTCGGCTCCGACAAAGTCAGGATCGGCGATCCGATGTACGCCGAGGTCAACCCCGCCCTGGGCTGGCGCGGCATCCGGTGCATGCTCGACCTGCCCGAGGTCTTCAAAACCCAGGTGAGGGCAATCCTGCGCGCCTCAGTGCGACGGAACGTCTGCATCTTGCTGCCGATGATCTCCGATCTGAGTGAATTCCGCAAGGCGCGCAAACTGATCAGCCAGGCGATGTTGGAGCTGCGCCGCAAGGGTGAACTATACGATGATCGTATTCAGATCGGCGTGATGGTCGAGGTGCCGTCGGCGGCCCTCCTGGCGGAACCATTGGCCGAACTCGCCGATTTTGTTCATATTGGCACCAATGACCTGACCCAGTACACGATGTCGGCGGACCGCGGCAACGATCGCGTGGCTGACCTGTATAATCCCTTTCATCCGTCGGTGCTGAACCTGGTGGCGATGACTGTCCGGGCCTGCCGCCGGCTGAACAAACGAGTGTGTGTCTGCGGTGAGGCGGCCGGAGACCCGCTGGGTGTGGTGCTCTTTGTCGGCATGGGTGTGACCGGGTTGTCCATGAACCCCGGCAAGGTGTTTGACTCGTGCCGGTTGATCAAAAAGGTCGATTTCAGCGTGGTTAAGCATCTGGTCGAGCCGGTGCTCGCCAGCAACAGCGCCTCCGCCGCGATGAGACGAATACAGAGTTATCGTAGTACGATAGACAGTTAAGCAACCTCTTTAGAGCAAGGACAGTATCTTGGCACAACTTGATGATCTCGACGCCATCCGGGCCCTCGACCCCGGCAATATGTACAATACCATTTTCGATCTGCCGGAGCAGATGGCCAAGGCTCTCAAGATGGCCGGCGGCTGGAACGTGCCGGTATCGGAATTCCCCGATGTCGGCAATATCGTTGTGGTCGGCATGGGCGGCTCGGCGGTCGGTGGCGATCTTGCCCGCACATTGCTGGCGTCGGAATTGCTGGTCCCGTTTCAGGTGTGTCGCAACTACGCACTTCCGGAGTATGTCGATGATGAAAGCCTGGTGATCGTATCATCCTACAGCGGCAACACCGAGGAAACGCTGGCGGCTATCGACGACGCCCTGGCCCGTTCGGCGATGATTGTCGTGCTTACCACCGGCGGCCTGCTCGAGGAAGTCGCGCAGCTCAATGAGATACCGATGCTCAAGCTGCCGAGCGGCCTGCAGCCGCGCGCGGCGCTCGGATACTCGTTTGTTCCGTTGGCCGTGTTTCTGGAAAAAATAGGGCTGGTTAAGACTGTCGCCGAGCGCATCCGTGGCACGATCGAACACATGAAAGTGACTCGCGAGCGGATGGTGGAAGACAGCACCAGCCAGACCAATCCCGCCAAACAACTGGCGCAACTGATCGACGGCAAGATTCCGGTGGTCTACGCCAACACCACGCTGACCGATGTCGCCGCGCTGCGGTGGAAGACCCAGATCTGTGAGAATGCCAAGATGATGGCTTTCGCCAATGTCTATCCCGAGTTTAACCACAACGAATTGGTGGGCTGGTCCGGCATGTCCCTCGAGCAGAAGGAGCAGCTGATCGTGCTCAATCTGCGCAGCGAGGATGACCACGAAAAGATTTCGGCCCGCATGGACGTAGTCAAGCGTCTGATTGAGGAGCAGGATATCATGGTGATCGACCTGTACGCCTCGGGCGAGACCCCCGTGCAGCGGGTGTTCAACCTGATTCAGATGGGCGATTTTGTCTCGTACTACCTGGCGATTCTCAACGATGTTGATCCCTCGCCGGTGGACGTTATCGAGAACCTGAAGAAAGAGCTGAGCAACCCCAGCGTCACGGAATAAAGTCTCCGGTGCCCCACCCGTTGGGGTGGGTGACAGTGGGCGGCAGACGTCCTGAGGCTGTCCCTCGCCCTATATTAAAAATGGGTAGTGTGCCCTACCTTTCAGGTGGGTTTCCTCTGGTGCCCCAACCGGTAGCCCACAGCTTGCTGTGAGTTGTTCGCAACTGAACAGATCCTCTGAACATAACTTGATAGTCAGAACCGCGTCTCACGCCAACACGTTCGACTCAGGGCTTTTGACCTACATCGCTGGGGTCGAGTCGAGTTTTTATAGAGCCGACGGTGGCAGAATCGCCGGCCGCGCGCAAACGCACGCGACCAAGGGATTCTGCCCTACTTTTGCTGACTCGATTGTCGCAATGAAGCTCCCACCCGTTGGGTGGGGTACCGGTCGAGATAATATAGAGCCCACG
>JBFMGC010000051.1 GCA_040752815.1 Candidatus Zixiibacteriota bacterium | reverse complement strand
ACGTTAGCTACAATTGCCGGCAGGCCCAAACGAAGGAATAGATGCTTTGGATTTACAGGGAAATATCGAAAAATTCGCCCTGGTCGAGATTCTCCAGTTGCTCGCCACCGGACGCAAGTCCGGCACACTCGGAATACAGCACGACGACTCCATCATCATGATCTACTTCGAGGCCGGTGATGTCATTTACGCCTACGGCCCGCGCGAGACGTTTCATCTCGGCCAGTTGCTGACTGAGCGCGGGAAGATCACCGCCGAACAGCTCGACGAGGCGATCGCGGTCCAGGCCCGCAATGAAAACACGCGCCGTCTCGGTGAGATTCTGGTAGCGCGCGGCCATATTGATCGCGTCGATCTTGAGACGGTTGTCCGCGAGCAGATTCAGGAGCTCTTGTTTTCCATGCTGAGCTGGCGCACCGGCTCGTTCAAGTTCTATGAGAATCAGTTCCCGACCAAAGAAGAAATCACGGTGACGCTCTCGGTGGAGAATGTAATTCTCGAGGGACTGCGGAGGCTGGACGAAGAGAGCATGATACGCGAGACGCTGCCCGATCTGAACCAGGTGTTCCGAATTTCAGCGTCGCAGGCCGGGCGCACCCGCGCGATCACCATGAAAGCGAGCGAGTGGAATGTGCTGGCCCAGATCGATAGTTATCGCACGGTCAACCAGATTTGCGAATCTAGCCCGCTCGGCCGTCGCGAGACGATGAACCGTATCGCGCAGCTTCGGTTGGCGGGTTTGATCGAACCGGCCGAGGCGAAAACGCCTCCTGCTGCCACCAATAATCTGGAGCAGATGATCGCTGGTCTGAGCCGCCGCCTGGAGGAATATCTCACGCAAAAAACGCGGCCTGTCGAGGGCGGCCGCACCGTGACGCGCACGCTAATCGAAGAGGCGATCAGTGAGTCGAACTGAGACTCTGAAGTCGTTCGAAGTCGTACTTGAATCATTCCTCGAACGGGCGGTCTCGCAGAAAGCGGGTCGTCTGCGGGTACTCGACGGGATCAGTCGGCTGGACGATATCGCCCGCCTGTGCCGGCGCCCCGAAGGAATCGGCCGGGTCGAGCTGAGCGACCGGATCGGCGACTGGTTTGCCGGCCATTACCAGTGGATGGAGGACAGCTCCCTACGGCCGGCTGACCGTGAGCGGATCGGCCGGATTTTGGGCGGCATTCGAAACGAGATTGATCGCCCCGAAGGGAAAACTCCGGCGACTGAGAAGATTGTGGCCGAAATCGACCGCTGGCAGGCCGAGGTTGCTGGCAAGGCGCCGCGCTCATCTCGTCCGCCCGAATCCAGAAAGCTGGTGCTGCGCAAAGGACCCGAGAGTGCCCCAGGCCCGGCAAGTCACCCGACGGGCGAAGATTCGATCGGCCAGTTTTCCGAAACGATGAAAACTATGGCGGTCCGGTTCGAGGAATCGTCGCGGGGCCGCGCCCACCTGATGTCGGTGCTGGGCGACAGCCTCAGTTCGGCCGCGCTGCAGAAGAACAGAGAGGCCTTGCTTTTGTCGGCCATGATCATATATTACCTCAAGCAAAACGGCTATATGGTAGAGCCGTTTGTAAAGCGGCTCAAAGAAGCTGAGCGTATGCAGCGCGAGGTAGGCAGCGATGCTTGACCCCGGTGAAAAGGCCTATTTTCAGGCCCTGCAGGCGCTTAGCGAACGGCGGTATCAGCAGGCCGCCGGGTATTTTGACCAGGCGGCGGAGTTCTTCGGCAACAATCAGGAATTCCTGCTGTTGAGGGATACGACCCGGCTGCTTCTGGAGGTTAAGCGAGAAATCGCGGCCGCCGAAAAGAGTGAAAACGTTGCGCCGAATACTGAGGAGATATTGATCGATGGCTAAGAAACAGTCCTTCCTTGACAAAACGCAGAAGAAAGCGTTTGCCGCATTCTGTCCGGTATGCTCTGCGGAGGTCCACCGGATCAAGCATGTGAAAGCCGAAAAGAGCGAAACCGGCTCGTGGAAATTCCGCACCCGGAATGTCGGTGTCTGCAAGTGTAACGAAAAAGAGGTTTACGCTTGATAAGAACTTGGCGGGTTTCCGCCTCGGCGGACAGGTGAAGCCAACCTGCATTACATGATTGAGAGACTCCCGCACCAGCGGGAGTTTTTTTGTCGGACATGTCGGAGACAATCCGGGGCGAGCGATCTCCCTGCCTGGCCGTGCGGATAAGTCAGATTGCCACCGTGTTCGTCACGTTTCACATAGGCACGGCCCCCGTGTACGCGTTCCCCACCCGACGATCCGAACATTTGACACTGCCCCTCGTAATAACTATAGTCTGGCAGATGAGTTTTCTGTCGGGGTGTCCTTGACGACAGCTTCTTGAGCCTGGCTTTATATGAATCTGGTCGCGTCGATCGGGAAAACAGCACCCGCACTTACTGAGTTTACGGACTCGAAACAACTGACTGTTCCAATGCTCGGGGGGATGCGCCGGCGCTGTCAGCTCATACTGCTATCGGCACTTATCTGCCTGGCGGTATCGTCACAGGCGTGGGCTGATGACTCTACACTGGTCAGGACAGGGAAGATCTCCGGACGAGTGATCGATGCCGTCACGAAGGTACCGGTGGTTGGAGCCTCGGTAGTAATTGTCGGTCAACCCTTCGGCTCTGCCACTGACGACAACGGCGGATTCACGCTAGTTGCGGTACCGGTTGGAAGTTACAGCCTGAGATGCAGCGCCGTTGCCTATGACGCAGTGGTAAAGACCGACATAATCGTGCGGCCGAAACGAGTGACTTTTGTCGAGGCGGCTCTCCCACCCCGTACTGTCGAAGTAGACAGCATCCAGGTGACCTCGAGCTACTTCACGTCCGACCGAGCGCAGCCGACCAGCAGCACCGGATTCAACGGCGAGGAAGTGCGCCGCGCGCCCGGCTCAGCCGGTGACGTCAGCCGCATTATTGCCCTCTTGCCGAGCATCGCCAAGACCAACGACCAGATGAACAGCCTGGTGGTCCGCGGCGGCACCCCCACCGAATGCGGATTCTATATCGACAACATTGAGATCCCCAACATCAATCACTTTCCGCTGCCGGGGTCCTCGGGCGGCCCGATCAGCCTGGTCAACGTGGATTTTGTGAGGAATGTTTCGTTCTCGGCCGGAGGTTTCGGAGCGAGTTACGGTGATCGGCTCTCGGCGATTATGGATCTGGAGTTTCGCGAGGGTAACCGGGAGGAATTCGACTCTCAGCTTGACCTGAACTTCGCCGGTTTCGGCCTCGTGGGCGAGGGCCCGATCAGCTGGGGAGCAGGATCATGGATGCTCTCGGTGCGGCGGAGCTATCTCGACCTGCTGGTTGACGCGATCGGGACAGGCGTGGCCCCGCGCTACAGCGACTACCAGGGCAAGGTCGTGTACGATCTTGGCCGCTCGCACCGGTTGTCGTTGCTCGCTATCGTGGGGAAGGACTTCATAAATTTCGATTCCGCCCAGTCCGCCGACGACGGCAATATCGTCTACGGCACCTACAAGGGGTATGAGCTTAGTACCGGGGTCAACTGGCGGTACCTCTGGCCCGGGAACGGGTACAGCAACACTTCGCTTTCGGTCCTTTCGACCGATTTCGATGGAGAATTCTGGGAGACCAACACGGGCGGTTGGCTGACCGAAGAGGCCACCCGGGAAACGGCCGTACAGTTAAGAAACGTAAACGTGGTAATGCTTTCTGAGAGACATCCCCTGGAATTCGGCCTGGAAAGTAAGTACTACTTCAACAACTACGACATTTATGTCACTGAGTATACTGATCCCCTCGGCGGTATTCAGCCGGAACTTAACATGGACTTACCGGTTCAGTCGCCGCGCTTCGGCGGCTTCGCGAGCCTGACCGTCACTTTGTCTGATCGTCTGACCGTTACCGGCGGCCTACGGTACGACTACCTCAGGTATAACCGTCACGGCCACGTCTCGCCGCGGTTTGCCTTCGATTTTCGACTCGGTCCGCGAACCAATCTGACCGGAGCGACAGGCACTTACAACCAGCACCTCCCCCTCATTCTACTGGCGCAGTGGCCCCAGAACAAACGGCTGAGTGACCCGCAGGCCGACCATTTCATTCTCGGCCTGCACCAACTCCTGGCTGAGAACACCCGAATGACCGTGGAGACATACTACAAGGGATACACCGGCTTCCCGGTCGATACCTTACAGCCTCAGCTCTTTGTTGTCGATGAGCTCACCTACCGGGGCTTTTTCGGAAACTACCCAAGTCTGGTCGATGATGGTCGCGCCCGCTCCTACGGTGTTGAAGTCACCGTTCAAAAGAAACTGGTCGCCGGTACTTACGGGCTGGCGAGTATCGGATGGGCCAGGGCCGAGTACCGCGGGCTTGACGGCCTATGGAGAAGCAGGGTTTATGACAACCGATTCGTAGCCTCGGTCGAAGGCGGGTATCGCCTTAACAACCGCTGGGAATTCAGCACCCGCTGGATATATGCCGGCGGTCCGCCGTACACCCCGCTTGACCTCGACCTCTCCCGACTCTGGAATCGGTCGGTGCTCGACAGCGACCGGGTCAACCGCGAACGTATGCCCGCTTACCACTCGCTGAACCTGCGCGTCGACCGGACCTTCAGCTTCAACAAATCAAACCTGGTCGTCTATTTCTCGGTCTGGAACGCGTACAACCGACGCAACGTCGCGCAATACTACTGGAACGGCGCAAAGCAGCGCCAGGATATCCTGTACCAGTGGAGCCTGCTGCCGGTTTTCGGCCTCGAGTACGAGTTCTGAGGCGAGTCGACCATGCGGCGGGTGGGATGGCTCCAAGAACTGTCGCAACTACCGGGAGGTTCTGTCACAGACAGCGCGGATCAGAACCCTTGAACCAAGCTCGGGGGCCAAGTATATTCGCCCGAATGAAGGCGGCTATAATGACCAAGGACCAACCCGAGACACAGCCCTCCGGCCTGCCGCGACTGTCGCGACACCAGGTTTGGAAGATGTTTGACCGGATAGCCGGACGGTACGACCTTCTGAACCATCTGCTGTCCGCCGGGCTGGACTATCGCTGGCGCGCGGAGGTGGCCAGGATGCTGCCGTCGGGCCTGTCGCTCGCGGTGCTTGATCTGGCCTGCGGGACCGGCGATCAGCTTATCGCCCTGGCGAAGACGGGAAGAGTGAGCCGCGGGAATGGGCTGGATCTGGCCGAGCAGATGCTGGCTATCGGCCGCGCGAAGATCAAGCGGCAGAAACTCGACCAGGTGCTGGAACTACAGATCGGCGACGCGGAGAAGCTCGCCTTTGACGACAATGCATTTGACACGGTCACGATTTCCTTTGGTATTCGCAACATGACCGACACGCGCCGGACTCTGGCAGAGATGCTGCGCGTGCTGAAACCGCGAGGCCGCGCTCTGATTCTCGAGTTCTCGGTGCCACCAAGCCCGCTCGTGCGTGGGTCGTACATGTTCTATCTGCGACATGTCATGCCCCGGCTGGGAGCGCTGATCTCCGGCGACTCCACCGCCTACCGGTACCTCAGCGAAACGATAGAGACGTTTCCTTATGGCGACGCTTTTTGCGGGATGATGCGGGAAGCAGGATTCGCGCAGGTAAACGCCACGACGCTGACAGGCGGTATTGTCACGATCTACAGTGGAGACAAGTCGTGACTCGCGCGGTAAGCAAAGCAGTCGGCGCGGAAACAGTCGCGCAGCTTATCGAGGCGCTCGCCAGATTGCAAAGCAGGCGAACGGCTCCCGCTGGCGAATCACTTCTGCTGTACCGTCTTGAATTCGAGCTGGAACAGTCAGATCCGCTCATCTGGCTCGCCGCACAGCCGCACCGCGAGAAGGTGTACTGGCAGGATCGCGACCGGGAGTTATGCACGGCCGCGGTGGGAGCGGCGGATTCGCTCCAGGCCACGAAACACGACGAATTGCCGGACATGATGCGGCGGGCCTCCTCAGTCCTGGTTCATGCCCCGAGCGGGACACGGTACTTTGGGGGCTTGCGGTTCGACTCGGGCCGCGCCGAGTCCGAGTGCGATCCACTCTGGGAGAGTTTTCCCGCCGCCCGGCTGGTGCTGCCCAGATTCGAGGTAATATCCGATCGCGGGCGGCATTATCTCACCTGTAACGTTTTCGAGAGAGAGCTTGGCCAGGCCGCGCTTGCCGAGATAATAGAGTCGGCGAGACAACTGCGATTCGAACCGGCGATTTATCAGCCCGAAGCACTCTCGATTGCGGAGAGGGGTGATTCGCCGGAGAAAGTCCAGTGGCAGCGCCAGATTAACCGTGCCCTTGAGCTTTTCGCGAAAGGCAAGAGCGAGAAATTGGTTCTGGCCCGAAAGACATCGCTGTTAGCGAGGACCCTCCCCGACCCATGGCTGCTGCTCGCCAAACTTCGCGAGCAGAGCGACCAGTGCTTTATATACGGCTATGCCCCCGGCCGGGGCGCAGCATTCATTGGTGCGTCGCCAGAGCGGCTGTACCGCCGTGATCACAGGGAACTCCAAACTGAGGCGATTGCCGGCACGCGCCCGAGGGGCTACAACGCACAAACCGACAACGTGCTCGCCGCCGCGCTCGCGGATTCGGCCAAGGAGCGTCGCGAGCATGAGATTGTGGTCGAGGGAATTCTCGACGGGTTGGAGACTATCTGCGAAAACTATTCACTGGTCGAGTCTCGCGCTTCACTGAGGCTGCAGGCACTACAGCATCTCGTCAGCCGTATACGGGGACAGCTCAGGCACGGCGTGGACGACCTTCAGATCATAACTGCGCTTCATCCCACTCCCGCAGTCGGCGGCTTTCCCGCGCGGGAAGCTGTTGCTCTGCTGAGCGAGTTCGAAGCGTTTGACCGTGGCTGGTATGCCGGGCCGTTCGGCTGGCTGGCAAAAGACCGCGCCGAATTCGCGGTGGCGATCCGCTCCGCCCTGGTGTGCGAGAGGCGAATCGACTTGTTCGCCGGCGCCGGAATTGTCCCCGGTTCCGAGGCCGACTCGGAATGGGATGAGATCGAGCATAAGCTCCGCGCGTTCCTCGGCCTGTTCGATCTCGAGGCGCGATGACTGTCGCAGAGGCCAATCTACTGCGGGCGCAGCTCATGATCGAGGAACTGCGCCGCAGGGGAACCGGCCATGTCGTGATATGTCCGGGATCACGTTCGTCGCCCCTGGCGATTGCCGTGGCCATGGACAAACGGATTCGGTCGGTGGTTCACTACGACGAACGCGGCGCGGGGTTCTTTGCTGTCGGGTACGCTCGCGCCACGGGTAAACCGGCGCCTGTGATTACTACCTCCGGAACTGCCGCGGCGAATCTACTGCCTGCGATAGTTGAAGCGTCGATGGACAATCTGCCCCTCCTGGCAATCACCGCCGACCGCCCTCCGGAACTACACGGCTGCGGAGCCAATCAGACCATCGATCAAAGCCAATTGTACGGCAACCATATTCGCGCTCAGGCGCTTCTGCCGTGCCCCGATGATCCTGTCGGCGCGATTAGCGTGCTGTCGGCAGTCAGCGACGTCTATGCACGCGCGCTTCGCTCGTCGTCGTCGCCCGGCCCGGCACACCTCAACTGCCCGTTTCGCGAACCGCTGGTTCCGCCGGCAGGGGACATTCGATCACTCGATGAGACGATTTCTGAACACCAGCCCGAACTGACAGACTGGTACTGCTCAGTCAAGCCATACGGTGGTGAGCCTGCGCCAACAAGGCCACTCGAACCCACCGTTCTGAAATCTACTATCGAGATCATTAGGCAGACAAACCGCGGCCTGCTAATAATCGGTTATCTTCGCACCGACCATGAGCGGCGAACGGCTCTTGAACTCAGTCGCAATTTGAACTGGCCGACACTTGCTGATATCACCTCGGGGTTGAGCGGGATTCCTGAACCGCACATGGTCAGGCACTATGATCTGATTCTGGCATCGGTGGATTTTGCGGATAGTCACGCGCCTGATACGGTTCTGCATATCGGCGGACGGTTCACCTCGAAACGGCTCCTCCAGTTCATTGAACGGTCTCAGCCCGCGCATTACATTTTCAACGCGGGCCACGACGTGATCTTTGATCCCGTTCGCGCCGTGACCTTGCGCACCGGCCACGAAACGTCGGTGTTCTGCCGATCGCTTGGCGAGCATACCGGCCAATCATCCGCCAATACACCCTGGTTAGACGGCTGGAGTCGCGCCGGGAGCGAAGCCGCCAGGACTGTCGCCCAAGGCTGTAGCGAAGACCAGCCGTTGACCGAGCCCTCGCTCGCCCGGGCATTGTCCGAGCGGCTGGGCACAGACGCGGCGCTCTTTCTGGCGAGCAGCCTGCCGATCCGTGATATGGACATGTTCGCATCACTGCGGGGAACCGTCAGCGTGGCGGCCAATCGAGGTGCCAGCGGTATCGACGGCACAATCGCTTCGGCCTGCGGCTATGCCGCCGGGCTGGGACAGCCGGTTGTACTGCTCATCGGTGACCAGTCCTGCCTGCACGATCTCAATTCGCTGGCTTTGGTGCGGCAATCCAGGCAACCGCTGGTCATTGTCGTGATAAACAACAATGGCGGTAGGATCTTCGAGCTGTTGCCAATCGCAGAGCATCGGGAGCTGCTCGATCGGTTCTTTGTCGCTCCCCACGGATTTACGATCGGCAGGATTGCCGAGATGTTCGGTCTTCAGTATGAAAGCGTTCGCACCCTGGGCAAATTCCGCAAAACACTTGACCGCGCCGGCCGGTCTCAGCAGTCAACGATCATAGAAGTAATGGTCGATCCCGCGCACGGCCTGGAACACCGGTCGCAGCTACTGCAGGCGGTACAGGCCGCGGTAGAAACGGATTGAGTTGTGCGCCGCTACCCCAATCTGTTGTTTCATCTCAAGTGTGCCCCGATCCATCTTACCCTCTTGTACCTTCACGGCTTCCTCGGAGGTCAGGACGACTGGCTGGAGGTATCCGAGCTGATGGGAGGACAGTATGGCCACTTGCGTATCGATTTGCCGGGCCACAATGCGAGAGCCGGTTTTTTGGAGAACAGGTACTACGCCTGGGAGGAACTGCCCAACTTGATCGGCGAACTGCTCCGCTCCTGCAACCTGGAGGAGTGCACGCCGGTCGGATATTCTCTCGGCGGACGGGTGGCGCTCTATTTGCTGACCCGTGTCCCTGAGCTGTTTTCCCGCGCCGTGATCGAATCGGCGTCGCCGGGGCTTCGCACCGATGACGAGCGGGCTCAGAGGCGTCTTGAAGACGAGAAGCTGATTACACAGCTCAAGACGCGGCCGCTTGACGAATTTGTCGACAACTGGTACCGACAGCCTCTATTCGATACGATCCAAAAGACCGGCCCGCGGTTCAACGCGATGCGCGACAGACGCCTCAAGCATGATCCACTCGCCCTGGTCCGGTCCCTGAAGTACATGGGACTGGGTACGATGCCCTCGCTGTGGGAGTTGCTGCCGACGATACGAATCCCGGTGCTGTTTGTCGCGGGAGGACAAGACGCCAAGTACTCCGCCCTGGCGCGTCAGATGGCGAGCTTGTGTCCCAAAGGCCGGGTCGCTATAATTCCGGGCGCCGGACACAATGTCCACTTCGAACGTCCGAAGGAGTTCTGTAAGGCAGTCAAAGGATTTCTGCGCTGAAGCTGGCGAGGCCAAGATGACGACGATCAAATGGGTCGAAGCAGGTAAGTTCGACGATATCGTATATCACAAATCTGAAGGCATCGCGAAGATCACGATAAACCGTCCGAAGGTTCGCAACGCCTTCCGGCCGAAAACCGTGTTCGAGATGTGCGCGGCGCTGAGCGACGCCCGCAGGGACCCGGGTATCGGCGTGGTTATTCTCACCGGTGCGGGCGACCAGGCGTTTTGTTCGGGCGGCGATCAGAAAATTCGCGGCGACACCGGCTACACCGACGAAAAAGGCATCAACCACCTGAATGTACTCGACTTTCAGAGGCAGATGCGCACCTGTCCCAAACCGATAATCGCCATGGTCGCCGGGTACGCCATCGGCGGCGGGCACGTGCTTCACCTGATGTGCGACCTGACTATCGCCGCCGACAACGCCGTGTTCGGCCAGACCGGGCCGAGAGTCGGCTCATTCGACGGCGGCTACGGGGCGAGTTACATGGCGCGCATTGTCGGCCAGAAGAAGGCCCGTGAGATTTGGTTCCTCTGCCGCCAGTACAACGCCCAGCAGGCGCTCGAGATGGGACTGGTTAACGCGGTCGTCCCGCTGGCGCGGCTCGAGGACGAAACCGTGCAGTGGTGCCGCGAAATCCTGGCCAACTCGCCGACGGCGATACGCTGCCTCAAAGCGGCGCTGAATGCCGACTGCGACGGCCAGGCCGGCCTGCAGGAGCTGGCCGGCAACGCCACCATGCTCTTTTACATGAGCGAGGAAGCGCAGGAAGGCCGCGACGCTTTCAAACAAAAGCGCAAACCCGATTTCTCCAAATTCCCCCGACAGCCCTAGGAATCGCTCATGGCCCGGTCATCATGGCACACCTGGCTGCTGGCGGCGCGTCCGAAAACTCTGCCCGCGGCGGCGGCGCCGGTTATTATCGGCACCGCCATGGCCCACACGGGAGGAGGCGCGCACTGGCCGTCGGCGCTCGCGGCGATGACCGGCGCGTTGCTCATCCAGGTCGGAACTAATTTCGCCAACGATTACTTCGACTACAAGAAGGGGACCGACTCCGGCGAACGGCTTGGCCCTGTCCGAGTCACCCAGGCAGGGCTGGTCAGCCCCGAGGCCATGAAACGCGCAACCATCCTCGTCTTCGCTCTCGCTGTACTTGTGGGTGTCTATCTCGTATGGCGAGGAGGAGTGCCGATCGTGGTGATCGGCCTGCTCTCGGTGCTGTTCGGCGTGCTTTACACCGGCGGACCGTACCCGCTCGGCTACAACGGGCTCGGTGAGCTGTTCGTGCTGATTTTCTTCGGGCCGGTAGCGGTCGGCGGGACCTACTATGTGCAGACAATCGATATCAACCTCGCCGTCATCGTAGCCGGATTCGCGCCCGGCTTGTTCTCGGTCGGCATTTTGACAGTCAACAACCTTCGAGACATTGACAACGACCGCGTGTCCGGCAAGCGCACTCTCGCTGTGCGGTTCGGCAGGCGGTTCGCCCTCCATGAATACTACTGGTCGCTTTTTGCCGCGTGCACAGTCCCGCTGGTACTGGCGCTGCTGTTTCATGGTCCGCCCCTGGCGATATTGGCCTCGCTGACAGTCGTGCCGTCGGTTATAGCCATGGGCAAGGTAGCCACGGTTACCGGGCGGGACCTGAACGACTGCCTGGCAGTCACCGGCCGCCTGCTGCTGGTCTACAGTGCAGTATTCTCCCTTGGCTGGATACTATGAGGATTGCCGCTGTCGAGCTCTTTTCCTACTCCCTGCCCCTGGTGCGACCGCTGCCCGGGCAGCCCGAAAGCAACCTGACCCGCAAGGGCCTTCTGATAAAGCTGATAACCGACTCCGGCGCACACGGCTGGGGTGAGGCTGCTCCATTGCCCGGGTACTCACCGGAGAAATTCGAAGACGCGCTTAGACAACTGAAGGTGCTCAGGCATGGACTCACCGGCGCTGTCATCGATGAGAACCTCACCAGGCTGGATGGGGCATTCGATGCTTGGCTGGCCAGGTATGATTTATCGCCGTCGGTTCGCTTCGCTTTCGAGACGGCGATCGTCAGCACCCTGGCGCAAGAAACCGGGAAGCCGCCGGCCTATTTGCTTGCGACACACCCCGCCGAGAGGCTGCACCTGAACGGCCTTATCACCGACGATACGCCGCTGCTCGAAAGTGCCGATCGATTCCTACGTGACGGCTACCGGGCGGTAAAGATGAAAGTCGGCCGACGGTCCTTGGACGGCGACATAGCGCGCACAATGCAGCTGCATCGCACCCTTGGCAATCACATGTCGATCCGCCTTGATGCCAACCGGGCGTGGTCATATGACGACGCTCTCAGGTTGGCAGGCGCTGTTGCCGACTGCAACGTAGAGTATATCGAAGAACCGCTCGCCGAGTCGGGACGGCTGCGCGAGTTCGCGGAGCGGACGCGAATGTCGGTCGCGCTCGACGAAAGCCTGTTGGCAATAACACCCGCCCGGTTGTCGGATCACGATTATGTCGGGGCCATCGTGCTCAAACCGACACTCCTTGGCGGATTCGAGCGGGCGGCGGCATTCGCTCGCGCGGCGCGACCGATCGGTATCAAGGTCGTGATAAGTTCGTGCTTTGAGAGCTCGCTGGGTATCGCCGCCCTGGCCCAGTTAGCGGCGGCGTATGGAACTCATGACTCGGCAATGGGGCTGGACACACTGGGCTGGTTCCAACAGGATCTCCTGACTGAGCCGATTGACTGCCTAGGCGGTCGTATTGATCTGGTCAATGTCAGTCGCGCCGCACTCACTGTAAATGAAGACCTGCTTGCCGAGTGTGACGATGAATAAGCTAGCGTCACCTCTGGCCGCCGCCACACGGAGATTCGGTGACCTCCCGGCGTTTATCGCGGGCGATATCACGCTGTCCTGGCGCGATACAAAGATCGCGGTCGATCTCCTCGCCGAACGGTTGCGTGAGCACGGAGTGAGGACCGGCGACCGGATCGCGGTAATCGAAGGCAACCGAATCGAGGTGCCGCTGCTCATTCTCGCGAACTTGCAAATCGGCGCCGTTACTGTCCTGCTCAGCCCACGCTTTCCTGCCGCCACGCTCTCGTCGATGCGCACTGACGCCGGCTGCACGCATCGCGCCTTGTGGCCGGACAGCCGCACGCCGTCGGGATCGTCACAGCCGCTCGAAACTCGGCTGCCATCTATTCGTGAACTTCTCAGTCAGATAGAGCATCCCCGACCCGACACCACTCCGCGGGAAACCCCAACTGTCGATCCCGATCAACCTGCTACTGTTGTTTTCACTTCCGGCACTTCAGGCACACCCAGGGCGGCGCTTCACAGTATCGGAAATCACTATTTCAATGCCCTCGCCTCGAATGAAAACTTGCCGGTGATGCCGGGTGATCGCTGGCTATTGTCTCTGCCGCTTTATCATGTCGGCGGCCTGAGTGTTGTTTTTCGGTGCCTGCTTGCGGGTGCCGCGGTCGTGTTCGCAGATAGCGCCACTGAGTTGACCGGGCCGATCATTCGGGACCAGATTACCCACCTCTCAATGGTTCCCACGCAACTGCGACGCCTTCTTGCTGAGTCCGATCTGCCCGCGGCGGCGTCATCCCTCAAAGCGATACTGCTTGGCGGCGGTCCGATACCAAAGCCGTTGCTTAATCAGGCGCTGTCGGCGGGCCTTCCGGTGCGAGTCACCTACGGCCTCACCGAG
Source organism: Candidatus Zixiibacteriota bacterium (assembly GCA_040752815.1). Classification (NCBI taxonomy): domain Bacteria; kingdom Pseudomonadati; phylum Candidatus Zixiibacteriota; species Candidatus Zixiibacteriota bacterium. The sequence continues at coordinate 8,927 of JBFMGC010000051.1, read as the reverse complement.
ATGACCTCGCAGGTTGCCACCGGAACTACGCAAGAGCCGGATCGGCCACGCGTGCTTTCCCATTGCCAGGTGAAGATCGCTGACGATGGCGAGATTCTTACAAGAGGCAAGACACTGTTTCTCGGATACGTCGCCGGCGCGGAAGTGCATTTGCCGCTCGACCCCGACGGATGGTATCACACCGGCGATATCGGGTCGGTGGACGACACCGGCGCGCTGTCCGTGCGTGGCCGCAAAGACAATATGTTCGTCTCTGGCGGGGAGAACATCCATCCCGAGGCTATCGAATCCGCGCTCTGCGCGATTGAGGGAATCGATGAGGCGATTGTCGTGCCGGTCCCTGACGCTGAATTCGATGCGCGACCGGTGGCGTTTATCCGGTATCGATCCGACATCAATCTCTCAAACGCGCATTCAGAACTGCCTGAAGAGACTCGCTTTCGCTACGATCATGTCTCGCTCAGCGGCGAGCTTACGAAAACTCTCCCCCGGTTCATGCTGCCGATTGCGTTCCATCCCTGGCCCCACGGATACTCCCCGTCCGGCCTGAAAACCGACCGCGCGTTCTTTATCCAATTGGCTAAGAAACTTCACCGCCCGCGGACCTAACCCCCCTATTCGCTCTCGAGAATGGTCTCCAGCGCGCGCCGCAATTTGTCAGGTAGCGGGGTCTTGGTGTTTGACGCGCGGTCAATCAGGACATGCACCGTGCTCACTTTTCCGGCCGAAAGCGAACCGTCGCGCATCATCTCGTAGTCGAGCACGAACGAGTGGGTGGAGATGCCGGCACAGTTGAGAGTGATCGCGACTTTGTCGCCGACAACTAGCGGCTTGGTATAGTCCGCCTCGGCATGGACGATCGGCAAGAGCAGGCGGCCCTCGCCGAGCACATCGGCAAACCTGATACCATGTTCTTCGAGAAATGTCTGATAGACATCGTGCGCCAGGCGAAAGTAATTGCCGAAAAAGACGATCCCGGCGGCGTCGGTGTCGTAGAGCTTGATAGTGGTGTGGTATGTGTAAGGCATGATGCTATCGGGTATCCGTTTAACTTGCGCTTTTGTTCTGTGTGGCCGACGTTCTGGTCTGCGAGCATCAATGCAGTGGTCTGGCAGAATCGCTCGGTCGAAGCGAATGAGGATTCTGCCCTACGATGCATCTCTGCGATGCGATCTCGCGACACGTGCCTCTAAGTCACACTGAGCCTGTCGCTGTGTCACTTGTGGCTGGTGCGCCATCCGCTGCTACAACTTCGCAAGCTCCTTCTCCAGCAGCGTTACATATTGATCGAGCTTGTCCACTATCGCCTGGAAAGTCTCCGGCTTGCTCAAATCAACTCCCGCTTTCCTCAGCAGTTCCATCGGATAGTCGTTGCTGCCCGACTTCAATAGTGTCATGTAACGATCCAACCCGGCCTGTTTCACCTTCTTGTCCTTCGACGTGATTTCCGCTGTCAGCTTCGCCGATGTAGCATAACAAGTGGCATACTTGTACACGTAGAAAGGCGAGTTATAGAAGTGGCTGATGCGCGTCCATACGAACCGATAAAACTCATCGACCGTCACGGCGTCACCGTAGTATTCCTCCTGCAAGCCGGAGTACAGATCGCGAATCGATTCCGCGGTAATCGGCATGCCCTTCTCCACGGCCTCGTGCATCCGCATCTCGTAATCGGCCCACATGGTCTGCGTGTAGAAGGTGCCGTCGATGCTGTTGATGGCCCGTGTCAGCAGCGCAATTCTTTCGACCGGATCCTTGGTCCTGGCGAGCTGGTAATCGAGCAGCAGCGCCTCGTTCATGGTCGACGCCACCTCGGCTACGAAAATGGTCGGCTCGGAAGTCGAGAACGGCTGCGTTTCGTGCGACAGCATCGAATGCATGCAGTGTCCGAGTTCGTGGGCGACCGTGTAGAAATCCGTCAGCGTCTCGTTGTAGTTCAGCAGCAGGAACGGGTGAACACCGTAGGTGGACGCGGAGAAGGCCCCGGTGCGCTTGCCTTCGTTTTCGTAGACATCGATCCACCGGCTCTCAAACGCCGTCTTGAGCCGCGTCTGATAGTCCTTGCCGAGGGGCGCCATCGCTTGGATTATTACCGGCTGGATTTGATCGTAGTCGTAGCGTTTGTCGAATTCCACAAGCGGTATCATGCCGTCGTAGAGATGATACTCCGCCAGGCCGAGTCTTTCCCTGACCAGTTTGTAGTAGCGCCGCAGCGGGCCGGTGCCGGCTCGGACCGTGTTCACCAGCGTCTTGTAGACTTCCACCGGCACGTTGTCGGCATCGAGATACGACTCCAGGCATGAGCTGTAGTTGCGCGCCTGGGCCGTTGCCCAATCGCGCTGGAGGATACCGTTGTAGATCGCGGCATAGGTGTTGCGATAATCGTGATATACACCGTAGAACGTCTCGAACGCCTTGGCGCGATCAGCCTGATTCCGGTTGGACGACAGGATGCTGTAATAGGCTCCCGGGGTCAGCTTGACCGTGTTGCCGTCGGAGAGAATCGTCTCAGGGTACTTGATATCGCTGGTAGTCAGCTCACCGTAGATTTCGCTCGGGGCGGCGTTGACCTGGGAGTAGTACGCCAGGAGCTGTTCTTTGTCCTCAGTGAGCACGTGCGTCTGCTGACGATACAGGTCCGATATGCCGTAGCGGTACGGCTTCAATTCGGGCGTGGAATCGAGCCACTGCTGCATGGTTTCCCACGGAATCGACAACAGTTCCGGATTGTACCAGGCGGTGGCTATGCCGAACCTGACAAAGGCCAGCTGCACCTGCTGCAGTCTGCCGGACACTTCGTTGTCACGCATGTCCTGGGCGTTGTGAAGACCGGCGTAACGGTAGACTTTGTATGCCAGCATGCCGAGCTCGTCGCCCACCTGGGAGGCCTTGAGTATCGCCTGCGGTCCGCTCGCGAGAGTACCTTTCAGCGCCGCGTATTCATCCATAAGCTGCTGAAGCCGGGCCAGGCCCTGCTCCCAGGCCGCCCAGTCGGTATAGATCTGGCCCAGGTCCCACTTGTACTTGTCGGGGATTGAGTCGCGATTCGATGTGTTCGGGCCGGCCTGCGCGATCGTTGCGCACAGTAGCAGGGCCGCGATGATCGACATGGCCAAACCGTTTTGCTGCCGTTTCATTCTTCCTGGCTCCTTTCAATTGTGGTAGTCAAGTGCTACTTGAGTCCGGGCAAGGTAAGAACCGGTACCTGCCGTGTCAACTCACGGAGAGACACCCACGGGGAGACGGTAGGGCGGGCTTGCTTCAAGCCCGCCACGAAGGCAGAATCGGCGGTCGCGCGCTGACTCACGCGATCCGCCGAAGGCGGAATTCTGCCCGTCGGTTGCTCGGGGTCTTCGGTTACGGTCGCTTGGTGAGTTCCGTGCGCGGCAGACTTCCTCGTCTGCCCGTGTATCGAACAAGGAACTAGATGGGGCAGACCGGGAGAGGCTGTCCCATAGGTTGATTTGGGACGGCCTCGGGAGGTCTGCCGCCCACAAGCATCCCCCACCCGCAAGCGGGTGGGCCAGCGGAGCTACTGCTCGTTCGCTTGTGTCGCTGGAATCAGGAGAAAACTGATGTTCTCAATCTGCAGGCCGCCGGTCACCGGTTTGACATCGAACTCGATCGCTTCCGGCTGCGAGCGGTAGCCGCCCCGTTTCAACTGTTCTGGATCGACATAGGCGCGATAAGATCCGGGCAGCAGGCCGAGAAAATAGTACTCACCGTCATTGAAAGTGGTGATTTCGGTCAGGACATCCTTGGAGATATTGAATACTTGCACGCGAATGCCGCCAAGGCCTGCGGTGCCGGCGCCCACCTGGCGTTTGACTGAGCCGCTGACTTCGCTGGCGGTTACAATCGGCACCTCGATTTCAGTCACCACGCTGGGATTGAGCGTTACCTGATAGTTTTCGTTGCTCGGCTTGAGTGTGGGGTCGTCGAGGCTGTACTGGTCAATCTGAACGAGATATTCATCATAGGGGCGCAAGCGATCATAGTAGTAAGTCCGTTCGTCGCCGCGCGGCTGGCCGGAAACGCCGGAGATTTTCGCCTTGAGCCCGGGGATGGTTTGTTCGTTGGGATCCTTGCGGCCATTGTAATTGTCATCAAGGAACGGCCGCACGACAGCAGTACCGTAGCCGACCGCCCGGCGACGGTCAAATATGAACCTGGTTTTGTGCTGGTCAAACCGGATCGATCCCTGATGCATCTGCGTCACGTTAACGCGCCCCGACGAGACCTGGGTGCGGTTAGATGATTCGAAGAGGCCGGTGAAGAAATGCAAAGTCGCCAGGAACGTGGTGAACTGCGAGGCGGGACTGCTCTCGTACGACAGCGTCAGTTGCCCGGAACGCCAGAGCCGCTTGGTCAATGATGCCCCGTAACGCGTGATTTCGTTATTGGTGTGATCGTAGTCAAGGCGGAATTGGGGTCGGAAGCGGCGATGAAACTGAATCGACCCCATGATCTTGCTGGAGAGCTGGCTGGCCAATACCGAACCGGCGTCGCCCCTCTTGACTTGATACTGCCCCACGTAGTTAAAGTGAACCGGTTTGATCGCCGTGTTGATGCCGTAGGTCATGTTGGTCGTGCCGAAAGTGAGATACTGGTCCTGCGTGATATTGTATCGCAGCCCGAGGTACCGGCCGAAAACGCGCAGCGGGCTCGAGATCGAGAACTGCCAGCGATATTGCTGACCCAAGGCATTGGTAAACTCGTTCTCGTAGTACTTCGCGGCGTGAGCGCCGAACGAGACTACCGACGGCCACACGTAGTTGGCGTCCAGCATGAGCCGGTTATCCGGCGATGCCGATCCGGCTAACGTGAAATTGGTCGCGGGCTGGATCGTGGCCTCGAAAGCATAGAACGGCGTCTGGTTTTCGAGAGGATCGGTCGGGACATCGGCGGAAACACCCGCGGTCACGCGTGACATCAGACCGTAATACGCACTCGCCTCGACGAAACTGCGTCCGTTATCGCGACCGCGCCCCTGCCCGATTGCCGCCGAGTATTCAATCTCGTTGCGGGGAATCAGATTGAAGGGGATGCGAAAATGCTGCTCTTCGGTTTCGATCTCGGCGTTGGGGCCGTAGCGCTTGATTTCGACATTCGACGCACCGTAATACACGTCGACATTGAAATCGTACCGGCCGGAGGCATCGGTCTCCTGGTAGTCGACCAGACGGCCGTCGACATATAGTTCGACCTCCCAGCCCGGCCCAGGTTGGCCGCCGACCTGGATCGTCTGAAAGTACTTGCGACGAATCTGCGGCTTGTTGGTTACGAGCGCGCCGGTAAGGCTTCGAGGTATCGGACCGGCAGTGTGGATCCGGCCGAGTTCACCCTGGGTGATGTACTTGTTATTGTCGAAGTAGTAGTGCCAGAGGTAATTCAGGCGGTCTTCGTCGAATCCGGTGCGCGTACTGCCGCCTCCGGAGAGAGTGAGGTCGCCCCCGAGCACCACGGCGCCGAAGTCGAGATCGAAATACTGCGCGCCGCCGCCGATCGGGGCGGTCGAGGCGCGCCAGTCAAGCGCACCGCCGGCGACGTAATCTCGCGAACGAGATAACTGCAGTACGTCTTTGAGCGCGGCTTTTTTCTCCAGGAGCTGCTTGCGTTCTTTCTGGCGCTTGAGCTTTTGAAAAGCCGGGAAGCTCTCGTCGAGCGGCAGAAGCACGCGAAGCAGCGAGAAATCGAACTTCATGTGCAGGCCGAACAGCGGGCCGTACAACCCGACTTTCAAGTAGAGATCTCGGCCGTCGAAATAGTAATCCGAGTGAAGCAGGTCCCGATCCACACCGGGCGCCCTTACGTGGAACCGCTCCAGGTCGATCGGGGTTATTCCGTACGTTCGATTCCCGACGGCGGCTTTTTGATCGCGGGAACGACATCATCGTACGGCCGAGGGAAGTTTGACGGAGTTGCTATCCGCACCAACCCGATCGGCACGGTCGAATGGCAACGCACGTTCGGCGGGGCGGCCTCGGACTACTGCTATTACTCAGTGACGGATAACAACGCCTGGGTGCTGATCGGACACACCTATTCCTATGGCGCGGGAGCTTCGGACATCTTCCTTAACAAGATCACCGCCAGCGGGGCAACGTCGGTCGAGGACAAGCCCGCTGAGTCATTGCCGGACGTATTCACACTTGAACAGAACTATCCCAATCCGTTCAATGCCGGCACCACAATCGAATTCACGCTGACCCAGCGCGCCGATGTCACTCTGACTATTCACAACATCCTCGGGCAGACGGTGCGTGAGTGGACATTGGGCGAGTCCTCCCCCGGTTTGCATTCAGTTGCCTGGAATGGGGACGATAAATACGGCCATGAGGCTGCCTCGGGAGTCTATCTGTATTCCCTCCACGCCGGCCCACACCGGGTCACCAGGAAGATGGTTCTGCTGAAGTAGCGTGGCTAAGCAATCTTAGGGAGCAACCGCTAAGCCGCCGTCCCTGAGAACCCCCACATGACGGGACGTCAAGAAGAAGTAGTTCGTCGTTTTGTCTCCGGCCTGCCTTGGCCGCAGTGCGCGGCCGTCGAACCAGAATATCTGATATCCGTGATCGTCCATGAATCTCATTACTTCATGGGCGGGAGCAAAAGGGTCATCGGGATCACCCGAAACTTCGACCAGCCACGATGGCTGACTGGACGCGATCGTCTCGACGGCGCAGCGAAGGCAGGCCAGCTCGTGGCGCTCGACATCGACTTTTATGAATTGAATCGGCTTGTCGTGGGCCTTGAGCAGGGAATCGAGAGTGTGCGCCTCGACCTCGACCGATCGAAGCCCCGGTGCTACACCATTGCCTGACCCCACGACACTCGCCTCATAGTAATTCTCCCCCCCGGCAGGGTAATGAGGAATGGCCATAACCACACGACCGGCATGGTCCGACACGGCCAGGCTCATCGCGGTCACGTTTTGCAGTTTGAGGCGGCGGATGTTGGAGCAGAGTATTTCAAATGTTACTGGTACCGGCTCGACCGCGAAAACGTGTCCCTGCGCACCAACCAGCGTAGAAAGCAGGACCGTATAAGTGCCGATATTGGCCCCGATATCAATAACACAGTCGCCCGGGCGCACCAGCCGGCTCACGACGAGGAATTCCGGCTCCTGGTCCGGCGTCTGGTGACGCAGGGCGCGTGCGTAGTGGACTTTCTTGAGCTCCGTTAAAACCCGGTCCGGCATGTAGCAGAGGGCCAGCCGTTTCAACATGTCGCCCAGACTGTTTCGATTAGCCATAAATCCCGGATGCTAGTTCATTCACTGCCCCTGGCGAAGCAATAGTAGTCGCCGGGGGACATCGGATATACTCATTATTTTATCGACAAAGAGATACCTTAGATAGAGTAACAGAATCTTATTTCTCCGGTTCACGTCGATCCATCCCCCTGAGGCTGTCTCAAAAGACGCCAAAACTGTTGCGTCAGTTCTTGCCCCTTCTGCCTTGACCGTTGAGCGAGGCAAAAGGGGTGCGAACTGACGCATATACTCGTGCTTCCGGGACGGCCTCTCGCGGCCCGCCCCTCAAGCTCAGAATCAACTTGATTCAAGAGCCTGTCGTCCGTAATTGGTGACACATGACCCCTCTCGTCCTCGGCTTTGATATCGGCGGCTCACTAATCAAGTGTGCAGTCGTTGATATCACTACTGGGCAAACTCGAACCGAACCGATTCAAGTTCCCCTTCCCCAGCCCGCGACACCCACCGCGGTATTTGCGGAACTCAGGGCGGCCCTGGGGCGAGAGAAATGGCACGGACCGGTGGGTGTCGGATACCCCGGAGTAGTCAAAAACGGTTTCACGCTGACTGGGGCGCATTTGGACCGGAGCTTTATCGGTCTTAATTGGCTTGACGATCTGCGCAAGCTTACGGCTCAACCTGTGGCGCTCATCAACGATGCCGACGCCGCCGGTCTGGCCGAAATCCGGTTCGGCGCAGCTCGAATTTTCGCCGCACCAGATGCCGGCACCGTGTTACTTGTCACGTTGGGCACCGGAATCGGCAGCGCCCTGTTTCACGGCGGGCGACTTCTGCCCAACACCGAGTTCGGCCACATGCTGATGGGCGAGCGCGAGGCCGAGCAGTGGGCGGCGGGATCGGTACGGATTCGGGAAAATCTCGACTGGCCGGCCTACGGCGCGCGCGTAGGCCGATTCCTTCGCGAGATGGAGAAACTGGTCTCACCCGACCTGATCGTTGTTGGCGGCGGTGTCAGCGAGAACTTCGCCCTTTTTGGGCCACACATAGACATAGGGTGCGCGACAGTGCCGGCGGAACTGGGCAACCGGGCCGGTTTGATCGGCGCCGCACTGGCAGTGACAGAGGAATAGCTCTAAACGAATTCTGCCGCGCACAATCATGTCTAAGACACACGGAGTTACTCTTCGACAGGCTTAGGGTGACCTAAGGAACGGTAGGGCAGAATCCATGGATTGTTCGCGTCAGCGAGCAATCGGCGATTCTGCCACCCTGGCGGGTTCCCGCCACGGCGGACAGGCGAAGCAAACCCGCCCTACTTACGAATCTTTGTACCCCACCCAACGGGTGGGATTTAATTACTTCAGAATCACCAACTTCCCGATCTGTGTCCGCGTTGACGACTCGACCACCCAGTAGTAAAGCCCGGATTCGACTGCAAGACCGGAGCGGCTGACTAAGTTCCACCAGTCGTGCATCGATTCGGGACCGCCGTCAGGGAAGTTGTGATCGATCGAGCCGACCAGGTCGCCGTCGAGTGTGAAAATGCTGATCTTGCAGACCTTCGGCAGGTTGCTGAAGTGAATCAACCGGGCGCGGTCAGGAATGATCGTCCCCTTGCGGTTCTCATAGCCTAACTCGTGATAATTGGCGTCGGCACGGTACGGGTTCGGATAGACGATGACGTCGAGGTTCTGTTCTTCGACTACATCAGATG
>JBFMGC010000050.1 GCA_040752815.1 Candidatus Zixiibacteriota bacterium | reverse complement strand
TCCCCAGCGTCACCCGCCGCTGTTTGCCATACCCGTTGCGATAGCCCACACGACCGCCAATAGAACCATCGATATCTGCCCGTTCATACCGTTGCCGACCCAAAAACTCGGTCACTTCCGCCTCCAGGGCCGAGACCAACAGCCGCCGGGCGCCTTCCCGAGCCAGCGCATCCAAATCGCCAGCCACCCCACCAGGAACATGCTTCTCGATTGTGCTTGCGCTGTTCGTCAACTTCTGATACTTTGCCATCAGCGTATCCTTTCGTTGGTCGTGTCTTCCCACGACCGGTTTCGGTTTGAATTTTCACCGAAAGGCTACGCTACTTTTTTGCCAATTTCCACACCTTTTGAAATTAACTCCTATGAGGTCTGTGAACTGCAAAGAGACTTGTTGCATCGCACGGGGGAGTGGTCATTTGATATCATGAGCCACTACGCGTCGGTCGGTTTTGAACATAGCGAAACTGACACGCTGGTCATGCTCAAACTCCGGTCACGGAGCGATGTTGATCACAAAGCGAAGATGTGGTTCCCCCAAAAGCCTTTCACCCTGCGGATTATCCTGGGGGAAGACACGGCAAGGTTCAGGCTCGACCTGAAGGCCGGAACGTTTGTCTACGTTGATACTTCGAGCTTACTGCGCGTGGAATCGCCAAAAGAAATTCCCGCTAATCTCGTCACCATGCAGTTTATTGGCCGTGACAATGAGCGGGCGAGGAATTTCGTCGAGGAAGTCGTCAGCCGGTACGGTTCGGCAGTCAAGCAACAGGTGTTGGCGGACGGATTCTACCCGTGCCTTGCGGCTCCTAGCGTGCTGCGGACGAATGTCGGTCGGAAGAAAATCCTAAACGCAACCGATCTAGGTCTTCTGGTTTGCTTTCAGGTGGTTGTCCCGTCCAATTTTGCCAACATTGCGAAGTGGATGAGCGATCGGCAGCTTGAAGAATTCAAGCGGGCCGGTAACGAATTCAGTTTGAAAGGAAGGTAAATGATGGGTACGGACGTTCTGAATCCTGATACCCCCCGAGGTTTCCGGAGGGGAGTGGGCGCGCTGTGGCGTTCGGGGCCGAATGGCAAGTTGTTCCTGGTCGTGAGTATCGTGTTCATATTCGTCGCCCTGTTCGATGCTGGTCCGAGATATGCTCGGGGATTATCCGCCGAGATGTCAAAACAGAACATGCGTCCAGTCAAGCTTTCGCCTGAGATGCCGCAGTACACTCTCGTCAGTTGCGACGGAGATCTCTTCTACCGGTTGGAGCAATGCGTCAGCCGCGTGCGCGATTCCTTGGTACAGGCCGGCTTCAAAAAAGCCGAAAATGCACCCGAGGGATACGAAATGCTCGCCCTGCGTCCAGACATCCAGATTGCATTGTCTGAACAGCCACTTAACCAGTCGCAGATTCTCGTTCTCCTCGATGCACGTTTGGAGTGCGGCTGTGGGGGTTCGAGTGATTTCCGGGTGGTGCGGTTCAGAGTTGACCCGAGCGATCCTCAGGTTACGGTTCTTCGTGACCAGGTTGTCAGCTGGGAGGCGTACTTGAGCAACTACCGTCGGATGTGAACTTGAGGTGAACACTCAAGACGTGATGACTTTAAACACTGCCGTTTCCCTCACAGTAGCGGCAGATAACCTTTCACCGTCAACCTGAAAGGAGGTAACCAGATGCGGAAACTTGCGGCAATTGTACTGTTGCTGGTATTCGTGGTCGCGATAATTCCGACGCCAGCGGCAGCGTTTGCTGGAGCATGTGATAGTTTTCGGACGTGCTCGACCACATTCTCCTGCGCCTGGTGGGGAGTTCGGTGTGCGCTTAGCGACACATCCGAGTTCATGGACATCACTGGCGTTTGGTGGTAGTGGCTTGAGCGTTGGTTGATGGAGGGGGTTCGTCCGAGTTATCGACGAACCCCCTACTACACCTTTTTGAGGAGGTGATTGTCGTGCAGCAAAGTTCGTTTTCTGCCATTGGCTACGACCTGAAGTCGAAATACCAGAGGAACATGTTAGTGTCGCTGGGTATCGTAACCGGATTGGCTGTCGTGCTCGCCGTAGGCGTCATGTTTAGCCAGCCGGTTCAGTCAGTTCGCGAGACAGAAGTGACTCCGCAAGCCGACCGTACTGTTCAGGTGGTTGAGCCAGACCACGGCGAATCCATGGCAGCACGGCGGTCACACGGCCTGAACCCCTACCAAGGAAAGCACAAAGGATTTGCTGGATTTCGAGGGTATAACATCATCCCGGATGCCCCGGCGATGGTACACGTTCAGCTACCCAAGTTGGTCACTCGTGATGTCGTGCCAACCGACGCTGACTTACCACTGGATTCCATAGGCAGCAAGAACGATACTATCAGTGAGTACGCGCAGGATCTTACGGACTACCTACCCGAAGACGCCGACATGGTGCCGAAGCGAGTGGTGAACCGAGAGGTAGAGTTGGTTACGAACGTACTCCCGGACGTTCCGTGGTTGGCTAAGGATCGTGATCGAGAGGGTTACGTAGAGGTGCTCATGTACGTTGACTCGACTGGTAAGTCTAGTCCGTACTCCGTGACGCCTCAAGCCTTAGACGATTCGTCAGGTTTTTTCTTGGATTGCGTCACCAAGGATGGCCAAACCACACGGTTGCACTTCTTCGTTAACCCGGTGATAGACTCCAACACCCTTCAGTACCTGATTATCAAAGAGGAACCAAGGGAGTACGGTTTCGCGAAAAACCTTACTGACGTGCTCCCCCGGTGGGTTTTTAGCCCAAAGATCAAGGATAACCAACCGGTTGGCACTTTCGTCAAGATCGGGTTCCACTACTGCGATCTGGAGAAAGATCTGGATTGCATGCGGATAACCCTGATTCGTTCATAGCACAGTAGGTCAGGAGCCCTGTGCTCCTGACATCATCTCTCCGGTGAAACCGCAAGATGTCTGGAGGACAAGCCTCCTGACCTACTTCAAGAATATGCAGACAACACCTGCCTGAGATATTGCCCCGTGTACGATTTGCTGATCTTCGCCACCTCCTCCGGCGTGCCGGCGGCAATGATCTCGCCGCCGTCGTCGCCACCCTCCGGGCCGATATCGATAATCCAGTCCGCCGTCTTGATCACATCCATGTTGTGCTCGATCACCACCACCGTGTTGCCGCGGTCGACCAGTTCGTTGAGCACGGTTAGCAGCATCCGTATGTCCTCGAAATGCAGGCCCGTGGTTGGCTCATCGAGAATGTAGAATGTCCGGCCGGTGGCGAGCTTCGAAAGCTCAGTCGCCAGCTTCACGCGCTGGGCCTCGCCGCCCGACAGCGTAGTCGCCTGCTGCCCCAGATGAATATATCCCAGTCCGACATTCATGAGCGTGAGCAGCTTGTTCTTGATTCGGGGGATGTTCTCAAAAAAGCTCAGCGCCTCGTCGACAGTCATATCCAGAACGTCGGCAATTGACTTCCCCTTGAACGTGACCTCGAGGGTTTCGCGATTATATCGCTTGCCCTTGCATACCTCGCACGGCACGTAGACATCGGGCAGGAAGTGCATCTCGATCTTGATGATGCCGTCGCCCGCGCACGCCTCGCAGCGGCCGCCACGGACGTTGAAAGAGTAGCGCCCCGGCTGGTAACCGCGCGCTTTCGACTCCGGCAGGCTCGCGTACAAATCGCGGATATGTGTGAACACGCCGGTATAAGTGGCCGGGTTGGAACGCGGCGTGCGGCCGATAGGCGATTGGTCGATATCGATGACCTTGTCGATATGTTCGAGGCCGGCGACCGATGAATACGGCAGCGGCGCCTGGCGGCTACCGTAGAAGTGCTTCGACAGGATTGCGTAAAGCGTCTCATTGATCAGGCTTGACTTGCCTGAGCCGGAAACTCCGGTCACCGCCACCAGCACGCCCATCGGTACATCGACCGTGATCTTCTTCAGGTTATTGCCGCTCGCGCCGGTAAGTGTTATCACTTTGCCGTTAGGTTCGCGTCGCTGTTTTGGCGTCGCAATGGACCGGGTTCCCGATAGATACTGACCGGTAATAGACTTTCGGCTGGCTTTGATCTCGGCGGGCGTCCCCGACGCCACAACGGTTCCGCCGTGGATCCCGGCTCCGGGACCGAGATCGACCACGTAGTCGGCTCGTTCGATAGTCTCGCGGTCATGTTCGACTACCAGCACGGTGTTGCCGATATCGCGCAGCTCGGTCAGCATGTTGAGCAGCTTGCCGTTGTCGCGTTGGTGCAGGCCAATCGACGGCTCATCGAGGATATACATCACCCCGACCAGGCGCGAACCGATTTGAGTCGCCAGGCGAATCCGCTGGGCCTCGCCGCCGGAGAGAGTCGCAGCCGCTCGATTGAGCGTGAGATAATCAAGGCCGACATCGCACAAGAACCCTAGCCGCTCGCGAATCTCCTTGAGAATCTGGCGGCCGATAGTCTGCTGGCGCGAACTCAACTTGATGTTCTTGAAGAACGCGGTCGCCTTGCGAATCGACATATCGGTGACCGAGTCAATCGTTTCGCGGTCTATAACGACCGCCAGCGCTTCCGGTCGAAGCCGCGCCCCCTTGCAGGCCGGGCAGGGGCTGACCGACATGTAGTTCTCAATCCACTGGCGCACGCCGCTCGATTCGGTCTGCTTGTAGCGGCGCTCTAGGTTCGGGATCACGCCCTCGAACGGCGCCTCGTAGACACCCGATGCTCTCCCGCGCGCCGACGCGTGTTCGTACTCCATCTTGATGTCTTTGCCCCTGGTGCCGTAGAGAATGACCTCCCGGACTTCTTTGGGCAGCTTGTAGAAGGGTGTCGAGAACTTGAAACCGTAGTGGTTGGCCAGGCCGCGCAGCTGGTAGCGATACCAGTTGGCCATTTCCGCCCCGCCCCACGGATGAATAGCCCCCTCGGAAATGGACAGGCTCGGGCTGGGCACCACCAGCTCCGGCGCGATCTCCATCTTCTGCCCGAGGCCGCTGCAGACCTTGCAGGCGCCGAACGGCGAATTGAAGGAAAACAGGCGCGGCGTCGGTTCCTCGTAGCTGATGTTGCAGTTGAGACAGGCGAACTGCTCCGAGAAAAGCAAATCCTGCTTGTTGATGTTGATCAGTACGGTGCCGTTGCTCATGCGAAGCGCCGTCTCCACCGAGTCGGCCAGCCGCCCTTTGGAGCCCTGCTTGACGACCAGTCGATCTACCACTGCCTCGACCGTATGCTTCTTTTTCTTGTCGAGATCGATTTCCGGGTCAGCTTCGACTACCTCGCCGTCGATCCTGAGCCGCACGAACCCTTCGCGGATAATCTCCTGGATGATCTCCTTGTGTTCGCCCTTTTTGCCTCGCACCAACGGCGCGAGCACCATGAGGCGGGAGCCTTCCTCGAAACTGAGCACGGAATCAACAATCTGTTCGACAGTCTGCTGGGTGATCGGCTGGCCGCACTGCACACAGTGGGGCGTGCCGATCCGCGCGAAAAGCAGGCGCAGGTAATCGTAGATTTCAGTGATCGTCCCAACAGTGGAACGCGGATTCTTGGGTGTCCCTTTTTGCTCGATCGAGATAGCCGGCGAGAGGCCCTCGATGAAGTCGACATCCGGCTTTTCCATCAGTCCCAAAAACTGACGGGCGTAAGCCGAGAGCGATTCGACGTACCGCCTTTGCCCCTCGGCGTAGATCGTATCGAACGCCAGCGAGCTTTTGCCGGAACCGGAGAGGCCGGTGATAACGGTCAGGCGGTTGCGCGGGATGCGGACATCGATGTTCTTTAGATTATGCTCGCGCGCCCCTTTTACGAGCAGTTCTTCCTGGGTGCGTTTATACTTATTGCCGTTGTTGCCCATAGATTGACTCAAAAGCCAACCTGAAATATAACTTGGGTGGACCGGCGAGCAAAGGTCTGGTTTGGTTTTTGTGTCACATTGTTTGGGAGGTCGGAGACGGGCAAAAAAACACCTCCCTCCCCGAAGGGAGGGAGGCGTTAAACCCGAAGATGCGATCTTCGGGGATGTAGCAAGTTGTTAACGTCGATAATACGCAGCCGGACCTTGTTTCGTCAACTCCTGTTGCACCCCTTCCCGCCCCAAATCCTGTTGACAAGGTTTCCCCAAGCAATTATCTACCACAACTATGCATGACCCCCACCAGGAGTTTTTTGACAGCCTCGCGGCCGAGTGGGACCTGCACTACACCGCCGAGGACCTCGAGCGGCTATATCGCCTAGTCAACCGCCTGCCGATTGCCGACGGGATGGACCTGCTTGATCTCGGCTGCGGCACCGGTATTCTGTTTGACATGCTCCGCCGGCGGGTCGGGCCGGGCGGCCTCGTGACCGGGGTCGATTTCTCCATTCGCATGGCCCAGAAAGCCCACCGCAACTTTCCGTTTTCCAACGTGACCGTGGTCGATGCTGACGCCGCCCACCTACCGTTTCGAGATAGCAGCTACGATCTGGCTATTTCTTTTGCCGCCTTCCCGCACTTCACGCACAAGGATCTGACGGTGAAGGAGGCCGGCCGCGTGCTGAAGGCGGGCGCGCCGTTCTACATCATCCACCTGGTTTCGTCGAAGGAACTGGCCGACATACACTTCCGCGAAGGAGGCGTGGTCAAACACGACCAGTTGCCGTCGGAGTTGGAGATGAAGCGCATGTTCGCCGACTCCGGTTTCGGTCGGGTGGAAATCGAAGATCATCCCGGCCTCTTTCTCGCCGCGGCCGTCAATATCAAGTGAACCCGACTCCGGCAGCCGCCCCGCCACTTTCCAAACCTCGCTGGATCACACAGACTGCACTCTTTCTCGCCCTGGCTATTGTTCTTCCGGTCGGCCTGCACGCCTTTGGTATTGCCGGCCGGGTCTTCCTCCCGATGCACTTCCCTGTCCTGCTCGCCGGGTTTCTAGTCGGCCCGTACAGCGGACTGGTGGTCGGCCTGCTGGCTCCGGGCATCAGCTACTTGACCACCGGTATGCCGCCGACTTATGCGGTCCCCCTGATGACGCTCGAACTGCCTCTCTACGGCCTGGTTGCGGGTCTGGCGTACCAGCGCCTTCAGCTGAATATCTATGTTGCACTGATTGCGGCCATGATAGTCGGGCGGCTGATGTTCGGCCTGGGATTGTTCGTGCTGGGGATGTTTATGGAGCTGCCGTACGGCGCGGTTGAGTTTTTTTCGACCGCCGGGCCGATTCTGACCGGGATATGGGGGATAATCGCCCAGGTCGTGTTGATTCCGCTGATCGTTGCCGCCGTGCGGCGCAGTCGACAGTCTGAGGTCGGTCAAGGCTAAGAATCAGTCAGTCAGGGAGTCGCGAACTACCGCCTACCCCTGAAAACCGCACGTCTTGTGGGTGCCGTCGCAAAACGGCTTGTTGTTGGAATTCCCGCAACGGCACATTGAGAACGGAGCCTCTTTGGTCATGATGGTGCCGTTAGACAACTCAATCTCGAACGATCCGTTCATTACCCGGATCGGGCCGTTGGGGATGAGCTTGATCTTGATCGGTTCAGAACTCAATGGTATTCTCCTGGCAGTGCTTTGAGCGCTTATCGCTGCCATCCAAACAGCCGCCGCCGGGAGTCGGTTCCGTGCGATTACACCCGGTAGCTTTCCTGAAGTTCGCCGCGAATGCCGATTGTGGTGATAGTCAGCGGGAAAGTGCCGTGCGACCGCTTCCGCGCTTCGACTGCTGCCTGCGCAATCCCCCCGCAACAGGGGACGTCCATCTTAATGACCTCAACCGACTTCAATTCGCTCACTTTGAATATCTGGGTTAGCTTGTCAAAGTAGTGCCGTAGATCATCGAGCTTGGGACACCCTACAACGAGGGCTTTACCGCTCAAGAACCGCTGATGGAAATCGGGGAAAGCAAACGGTACGCAATCGGCAGTGATAATCAGGTCGGCATTGCGGAAAAACGGCGCGTCCAGCTGCACGAGCATCAACTGGACCGGCCACTGACGGAGCCGCGACGGCTGCTGCGTGAGCGCCGCCGGGGCGGAGTCGCGTACATCTGACGGGGATGCCGGCGGGAAGTCGTTCCACTGTCTCATGGCCGACCCGGGGCATCCGCCGGCGTGGGCCGCCATCGGTAATTGACCGCCGTGAGCTGCGCCAACCGGGATTCGCGACGGCTGTTGCGTCCGGGCGAGATTCAAAGCCACCGCGGCCTCATCGTACGCCTCCGACTCCCGCTTTTCGATAGTCAGCGCGCCGGTGGAACAATGGCCGATACAGGCTCCGGCGCCGTCGCAGAGGATCTCCCCCTTCAGTTTCGCTTTCCCGTTAACGATCACCAGCGCGCCCTCCGCGCAGGACGAAATACAATCGCCGCACCCGTCGCAGAGCTCTTCGTTGATCCTGATTATTTCGCGCAGCACTTTGGCCATTTAGTCCTCAATCTTTCGTTTTCTGACGGCCATTTCGACAAATGAGGACTAAATGGACATGACTTAGGTCAATTCGGGGTGGTGATGGCGGGCCCAGCCGTGGCGGGGGGCGCGAGGGGGTGTGCGGATGGCGACTTTCCTGGGGCAGACTAGGGGTCTGCCACCGACGAAAATAATACAAGTACAAGTCTTACGACGAATCGGGAAGTGATATCGAACAACGAAGGGACAAGAGGATTACAATCCCACAGAGTGACAATCTTGCGATTCGTATCATCTCAGTTCAAAAAGAGGATTGGTTGCTTAAACCGTTAGAAAAAAGCCCGACAAAATCGGGCTTCATAGTCTATGGCGGGGTGGAACTCACTATCCCCAAACTTTTGTAGGATTCGAGTTTTCGATAACATTCAATTACTCCACGACAAGTGGAACGTGTTGGAAAACAATAGAGTATCACTGATTCGAGGCGCGTTTGACTTAACTTAACAGTCGCACCTTTACGGTCCAACGTGTAGAGATACGATCGCATTTGCAGACTTACTGTCGGGACCCGGGTCAGACAGAGCGAAAACAGCATCTGCGGCCGTTGTCATAATCATGAGTTGGTACATCCGACCGGGAAGCAGGGGATCTAGCGTACCGTCGAGTACATACGGAAATGACTGCGTTTGGCTGTCGAAGCCGGCGTACGTTGGTCCATCGGGCTTGCCATTGGCATCAACGGTGTGGAACATAATATAGGTGTAGGTCTGTGCCGTATTGCCGTCACCTATATCTATCGACCCGTCCACGACAAACCTGAATGGAACAAATCCCAACTGCTCACTTGCAGTGAAGTGAACGACACTGTAGCAGAAGGCCTTAGCAGTTGCGCGGTAATCGCAAGACGTTCCGAGGTCATTTTCCAGGGAAGCTGTTCCCGTAACGGTGGAGTTTGAAGTACCGGTGATATCCACGGAGGTGAGACTGACGCCGCTGGAGAGCGATGTGTTGCAGGTCGCCTCAACATCGAATACGTATGTTGCCAAGCAGGCTGGTTCTCTGACTGCAAGCGTCTTATGTAGGAATGTGCCTTGACTCGAGTCGATATCCCAGTATTGAGCGTCGAGGTAGGCCCGCAAGTCGTATTTCAGAAAGTGTGTTGTCTCAACTATTGTAAATGGCGAGCACCCTTTGCCAAACAAGCTGTCGCGGATTTGGAGATCACCACTATACAGTGGAGAATAAGCATAGTACAGGAGAATATCGCGGTCGGTCACCGCCGATTCATTCAGGGTCTTGTCACCGGTGCTCGGTTGATCACAGGGGATCACGTCTACTGTCGAATACGCCGGCGGGGTGTTGATGTCGAGGTCAAAGGGTGCGGTCGATGGAGTGAGCATGGTGTCCCCGGTGTATCCATCACCGTTGAGGTCGAAAGGAGAATGATCCTTCTCCCATGGGGGGCTGACTGACGCACGATCAGCCTCATAATACATGATAGAGTCCAGAAACATCTGCAGATCCTTCTCGTCAAACTTCATGTCACTCCCCATCTGTCCATTGGCATCAACTATGTCGAGAAGTGAAAGTCTGATGCCGGCGTTGGCAATCGAGTGATCGAGTGACAACACCGCCTTGTAGGCATCGACCCAATTTCCGTTGAAGCAGTTCTTAATAGTGGCAATGGTCTCATCTACCGTGAGAGAGGGTGACAGCGACCAGAGCCAGGCGGCCAGACCGGCAACCTGCGGGGTGGCAAAGGATGTTCCTGAAACGATCGCCTGAAGGGGCACCTGCGCCCCCGGCTCGCACTTTGAATCGTCGTAGATGCAGGGCAGGGTAACCCACTCCCCCACCATGCGGACATCGGAAGGCGCATTTGAGAACCCGGACGGACTGCCGCTCAATGATGAGGACCCTACAACCAGTAGATTGTTTGTCCGCGAGCCAAAGAGCGGATTGTTGGCTATTCCGAGACTGTACAAAGTTGTCAAATCGGTGGTGTCCTTTGTGGACACCGCCGTCCCCTGTAACATCTCCAGTGGCGCATCAAACCGGGCAGAAAGCGTAAACGGGCTGGCGTAGTCGGCGTTCGGAAAAGATGGTGATGACAACCCCTCATTTCCCGCGGCCTGTAGATGCAGGAATTGACTCTGCTTGGTTGCGGTGAGGAATCGCCAGAAGAAGGCGTGTTCGATTCGCTGGCGCTTTGGGAACATCTGGAAGCCCCCGGCATACGAAATACTGGTATTGAGAATAAACTGGCCGCTGGACGGAAGCCGATCGGACAGTTCTGCAATTACGGCCGGTAACGAGCCGAATCCGCTGAGGCTGATGCACGGTAAACGTAGCAGACCACCGGGATCAGCGTAGGCGCCAGTGGACCCTACAGCATCAAACCTGGCTCCAATCGCGCCAGCCACCTGGAAACCGTGATTCCCTTTTGCTACTCCGAAAGCGTCGATGAAAAGACTCGGCGACCCATTTTGTGTCGGGAAGGTCTGAGCCGGAATTTCAGCGTGAGGAGTCAGGGATCTAAAGTGATCGGCGACAAGAACGGTTGCGGGGGAATGGAGTGCCGCGACACGCTCTCGCACATTCCAGGCCGCCGGAAACTTCGCGGCGGCCAGATGATCAATGATGAGGTTGGCCGGAAGTCCCGGTTGGATACTTGCGTCTTGAACGGAGGTCGGATCAAAACAGGGATACGCCGACAGGAAGGCTTCCGACGACACCAGGGTTGAACAAAGAACTTCCGCCTCATCAACCGACGTCAAAGCGGGTACCACCAACTCCGTGAACATCAGCCCCGCACGCATACAGCTGATCTTAGCACCCACCGCATTCAGAGCAGCGTTGACCGCGCCTACGGTCGCGCTGGGATTGATCACCGCTTCGAGCCGTGTGGTCACAAATTCACCTTCCCATTCTTCCTCCGGTACTGCGAACGGACCGTGATCGCTTGTACCCGACAAGGCGGAGTCGATATCGGCTCCCGAAAGCAGTATGCCGATAGGGCCGTTATCCGGCGGCTTGTTTGTGTCAGGATCAGTGCTCTTGCTACAGCTGAGGGTCAGCTGGAGGACCAGAAACATTGCAGTAAGAGTGAGCCCTGCGAGCGAGGGGGCGTTCTTTTCCGAATGCGACATGGGTGCACCTTTCTATTTACGTCTGCATTGCGGATTTCAGACTCGGTTGTCTGAAATCTCGCCACGAGTTAAGTTTTTATCTGTCTCGCTGTCGGTATTCGAGATATCAGCGGCGATGTTCGTGCTGAATGACAGTATACAATAAAACGTAGGCCGGCGCAACCACAAAATTCGACTTTTTTGGTCCACGGTGCCCCATGCTGGTTAGAATGGGGCTGTGGGCAGGGTCACGCGACCGCACCATTGGCGTTCGACTTTCCCTGCGGCAGACCGGGAGGTCTGCCGCCCACGATTAGCGGAGGTCTGCCGCTCTCAGCCCATGGCGCGACCGAAGCGTCTGCTCGCCGTGGCGACGTCCCGCCCTGCAAGTCTCCTGTCCGCCGGTGTGTGGCGGGTTTGAAGCAAACCCGCCCTACGTTCCAGTTTCCGATCGTCTAAGCGTACCTGCGGCGCATCTCGTCGATCTTGCGCATGTGCCCCTGCTCGAACCTGGCCAACTCGGCGAACATCTTCCGGCCCTCGTCGCTGGCGGCCTTCTTCTCCTGGCCGATGAACAGCTCGTACGCGTCGACCTCGAGCCGATAGGCGATATCGAGCACCCCTTTGATTGTCGTCGTTTTGCGGACCTCGTCGACAAGCTGCCGGTGGGCGGCGCTCATCTCCTCGTTGATTTCAGGCAACTCTTTGGATTTAAGCACGTCGGCGAGCGATATCCACTGCTCGCTTTTGATCAGCGAATGGTGCTGGCGTTCGAGAATCTGGAAGTGCCGCTTTTCTTCGAGCGCAAGCTCCTCGAGCACCGGCCTGATGTCGGCGGAGATTTTCTTCTTGGAGGCCTCGAGATAGAAGACATAGCTGGCGATTTCGGAGTTGATCCCGGTGGTGAGGGCGTTGAGTATATCCTTGCTGACAGGCGTCATGATATAATCCTTCTCTGTTCTTCGCTTGCGTGCCGCGCTGATCTCAGCGCCGACGCGGGGAAGCTACGATTTTGGGGGGAGATGTCAAGTGAGGGGCTGTCTGAAGCGGGCGGCGGACCAGCTCCCCCACATTTCCCCTTGCCACCACCGCCCGGCTCGCGCATAATTCCGTCGTCCCATGAAAGACCTGATCCGCAATAACCTGATGGAACTGCGCGGGAAAATCGCCGAGGCCTGCGAACTCTACGGCCGCGACACCGACGACATCACGATTGTCGCCGTCACCAAAACCTGGCCGGCGTCGGTGATCCAGACCACGGTGGCGCTCGGCCTGCACGATATCGGCGAGAGCCGTATCCAGGACGCCGAACCGAAAATCACCGAATGTGGCCCGATAGCACGGTTCCACTTAGTGGGGCACCTGCAGGGCAACAAGGTTCGGAAAGCAGTGATGCTTTTCGATGTCATCCAGTCGATCGACTCGCTCAAGTTGGCCGAGGAGATCAACCGTCGCGCCGAAGAGTTCGGTCGGATTATCGAATGCCTGGTGCAGGTGAATTCGTCGGGCGAGGAGTCCAAATCCGGGGTGGCGCCGGAGAGCGCGTTAGAACTGATTCGGCAAGTCAGTGCCCTGCCCGCCATTAAGCTGACGGGGCTGATGACTATCGGCCCGTTGACCGACAATCAAGACCGCATCCGCGAGACTTTCCGCGCCTGTCGCGAGCTTTTCAAGCGGGGGCAGGACATAGTGGGCGGGGGGTTCGACACGCTGTCGATGGGGATGACCGACGATTATCCGCTCGCGATCGCCGAGGGTTCGACCATGATCCGGGTGGGCACGGCGCTATTCGGCGCGCGGGAGGGGTGAGGGCAGACCGGACTGTAGGTCAGGCCGACTTGAGGCCTGAGGTTTCCCAAATGCTACAATGTCACGCGTCGAGTTTTGTGCGCGGCAGAGCCTGCCCCGGACTCGATCCGGGGTCCTCGTCTGCCCGTCTTTTGCGTTTCATCAACGTTTCGCTGCGTAGGCGGGTTTAGGCATCGAGTCAGTGACCGGCGAACACAACTGGACCCTCGGTCGTGGCCGAGGGTGACGGCCTTGTGGCCGTAGGATAGAACAAAGTCACGCGTCGAGTCCGCGTGACCTACCGGCTCTGCCGCTGCCTGGCGGTGGCCTTTTTTTCGCCCCCGGGCGCTAAGGTTTTCCCGCAATGGTTCGATAACAACTGTGTACCGTTTTGAAACGGCTCCGGGCCGCGGAAGCCTGCCGCCCGGATCAATGGCCGTAAGAGGAAACCAGTAAGCAGGTGGGTTGTCATGGATCTTTCCCCGAACGATATCCGCGGTTACGAATTCCGCAGCCAGATGCGCGGGTACGATAAGGCCGAAGTTGACGGTTTTATCAACCAGGTCGCAGCCGCGCTGGACGAACTCAAGCAGCAGAACCTCAGACTCACTATCGAGGCCGAATCACTCAGGAGTCAATTGGCGGGTCTCAAGCAATTCGAGGACACGATCAAGAACGCGGCTATCGACGCCCGCCGCAACGCCGACCTGACCATGGCCAACGCCAAACAGGAAGCGGCCATGCTGATCACCAAGGCCAAGCAGGATGCTGAATCGATAGTAGTCAACCGGACCAGGGAAATCTCGGAGATTGAAACACGGATCACCCGGCTCGGCCTGACCAAGAAGTCATATTTGTCCAAAATACGCAGCTTGATCCAGTCCCACCTGGATCTGATAAACGAGATCGACAGCGGCGATGTCGCCAGGCCAGAGCACGATGAGCAGGTGAAGGTCACCGATTCGACAGATATCGCCACCGAGAAAAAGGAAGCGGTTGCTCCGCAAACTACCGATATAGTCGCGGCCGCGCCTGCTGCTGCGGTACCGGTTGCGGAAGAGACAGATAACGGCACCTCGGGGCGGGTCGACGAGCATTTGGCGGCGAAGCTCAAAGATGCCATCCAGGACGATAGTATCAGCCAGTCGGTCGGCGAGACAATCGACCCTGAACTGGCGGTAGCGCTCGAAACGTACAAGCGGGTAGCCGCTCGCAAGGCGATGGAACAGGCCGTACCGGTCACGCCGCCCGCGCCGCCCACACCGGCGCTCGGCACCGTGGTGGAGACCAACCTGGTCGCGGAGGACATTCCAGCCGGGTTTATCGCCAAGGATGGTGATATCGAAGATGAGCGCTCCACCGACAAGGTCGTGGTGGCGAAGGGCAAGGCGGCTGCGGTCACCGAGCCGAACCCCCGTGGCGGCTTTGGACCGTCCGACAGCACCAAACTGCCGCTCAGCCCGGACAGGCTGGCCGATGAGCTTGACGAAGTTGCTGCGAGGTTCGAAGAAGAAATGAACCGGGCCGCGAAGAATTAGTTCTTACCCGCCGCTTACACGAAAGGCCGGACCGCATAACTCCCAAAGGGTCCGGCCTTTTTTTGCCTGTTCTGCGGCGACGACCAGCTTATATTCCGCGCGACTTGTAGGTAATCCCAACGCAGAAAGCGGACATTCAACCATGAACAACGACGGCATGCAGACCTGGGCGGAAATTCACCGCAAACTCGATGAGGCTGTGCGGTTCATCACCGCGAAGGTCACGCTCAAACCGCAAATAGGTATTATACTCGGCACCGGACTGGGGACATTGGTCGACGGCATGAAATTGGAGGGAGCGGTGGAATATGAGGACATCCCACACTTTCCGACCTCGACAGTCGAATCTCACCACGGACGGCTTCTATTCGGACGTTTGCGCGGCAAAGATGTCGTCTGTATGCAGGGGCGGTTCCATTATTATGAGGGGTACTCGTTCCGCCAGATCGCGTTTCCTATACGAGTGATGAAGCAACTCGGTATCCATTCATTGATTGCGTCAAATGCCGCCGGCGGGCTGAATCCGAAATACCGCGAGGGCGACATCATGATGATCACCGACCATGTCAATTTCCTGCCGGGCAATCCGCTGATCGGCGATAACGATGACAAGTGGGGGCTACGCTTCCCTGACTGCTTCGAGGTCTACGACCGCAACTACATAAAGATGGCGCGCGAGCTGGCTCTGGAGCAGAAGCTCAGACTTCAGGAGGGGGTTTATATCGCAGTGAGCGGGCCGAATTTGGAGACGGGGGCGGAGTATCGGATGTTTCGGATACTTGGCGGCGACGCGGTAGGGATGTCGACCGTGCCGGAGGTGATGGCGGCGCATCATCAGGGGACAAAAGTGTTGGCGTTTTCGATAATCACGGACATGGGGCTCGCGGATAACATGCATCCCTGTTCGATCGAGTCGGTGCTGAAGGTCGCCGCCGAGGCCGAGCCGAAACTCCGGGCGCTGATTGCGGGGTGTGTGGAGAGGATGTAGAGGGTAGTCAATCTAGAAAGTCGACAGTGAATACTACACTCATGACACTCTGTGAGTCTTGGCAAAAGTTTACAGCCGTTCCGCAAGTTGGTCGCAGTTGGTATCAGATTGTAGCATGGTGGGAAGCACGACGTCCTGCCTATACTATAATTGCGGGCTGCATTTGGGCTGTCGCAGGGGCGATCGTATTGATGATCCCTGCTACCGGCGCTGAACTAGATAGTCCTGTTCTCAGTGCGGTGATGTTTGTGGTGGTAATCAACATTTGCTTCACGCTGGGATGGATGGCGGAACTTGCTTGGCGATTCATTTCTCGACAAGACACACCAGAGGTCGCTCCGAGAATACTCAAGCTCGGTCTGTTGTTCAGCGGACTCGCGCCGGTACTTTTCATAGTACTTTCAGCGCTGATCAGTGTGATGTGATTCAGGCGCGGCAGATGAGGGCATCTGCCGGGCAGAGGACATGAGGCGAAAGGTGCTGCCGGATGGAAAGTCAGGATGACCACAACATTCACGACCGCGTAGCCGCACTCGAACGCGAACTGGCGGAGATACGACAACTGCTGCGGCGCATTGTACCAGATGCCGCTCCGCCCGCACCGCCACCACCCTCGCCCGCAGAGACAACATCCACCCCTCGCCAAATCACGCCGATACCCGGGCCCGCCCGTAAGGGCTTCGAACTCCCCGAGCACATGCGCCGGAGCGAATACTGGCTCAGTCGCGTGGGAATCGGCCTGCTCTTGTTCGGGCTGGCGTTCCTGTTCAAGTACTCGATCGACCAGGGCTGGCTCACTCCGCCGGTCAGGCATTTTATCGGTATAGGCCTGGGAGTCGTACTGTTTGTTTTCGGCTGGCGGCTGTACTCACAGCGACGACATCTGTCACGACTTCTGCTGGGCGGATCTATCGCTACGTTCTATATCACTGACTTTTCGGCGTTTCAACTGTTCGAGCTGGTATCTCATCCCGTCGCCTTCGCGCTTATGGTGACGGTCACTGCCCTGGCGTTTTTCATCGCGCTGAAACAGGACGATGCCATCTTCTCGCTGGTCGGCACACTCGGCGGCCTCGGCACACCGTTCATGCTCTACACCGGTTCCGCCAACATTCCGGGGTTGGTGGTCTATACCTGTCTCGTGATCGCCGGCAGCACGGCGGTCTATTTCTACAGGGGGTGGCGGCTGCTTCTGTGGCTCTCGGCGATCGGCGGGTGGCTGGTCATCTCCATAAGTATCGATTCCGTTGCGACTGTACCAGAGCACGCTGAACCCGCCGCGCGGTGGGCGCTCCAGTTCGGCGTCCTGTTCCTCTGGCTGGGCTACAGCGCGACGCCGCTACTCCGCCGCTATTTAGTCGTACTCAAACCAAACCGATGGCGCGCCGCTGAACTGGGCATAGGCGATACGGTGATTTCGGAAACCGCCCGACGCGCCCTGGACAGCCACCTGCATGTTTTTGCAGTCGGATCGCCTCTTATCGGACTGTTAGCGTCCGTGATGACCTGGCCGCACCTGTCCGATCAGACTTTCGGCTGGATCACACTCGCCGCTGCGGCGCTGTACGGTTTCGTGTCTTCATACTTGAGGAAACTCGAAACTCTGGCCTTTGCCGCCTTCACCCACGCCGTGTGCGCAGCGCTGTTGCTTACGATTTCGCTCTCCATGCTTCTTGACGGCAATACCCTGATGCTGGCGTGGGCCGGCGAGGCGCTGGCGCTTCATCTGCTCGCACAGCGATTGACCGATTCAAAGATCCTGGCCGGTGCGCATGTCATGTCCGTAATAGTTGGCTTCTGGTTAATGATGCATCTGCTCGCGCGTGACAGCGAGCGACCGGTAGTCTTCAACCGCCTGGCATTCTCTGATCTTGTGGTCATTTTCGCGGGCGCCGCAATATCATATCAGTTCACTTCACGCCAACTGAAAATGATCTATGGACTGGCCGCGCACCTCGCGCTTCTTGCCTGGCTGGGTCGAGAACTATCCGGACTCGAAGACGGCACCGGTTATGTGACTATCGCATGGGGAGTTTATGGCGCGATCCTGCTGGTGACGTCGTTGCGACTCAACTCGAACGCATTGCGATGGATCGCGCTGGGAACCCTGCTGCTGGTGGTAGCCAAACTGTTCCTGATCGACCTGTCCGAGCTCGAAACCATATGGCGCGTGCTGCTCTTTATGGGTTTCGGCGCGGTATTTCTGCTGTTGAGCTATTACTTTCCGAAGTTGTGGAAGCCGAAGTAGGTCGGGTTCGCAAAGCGAGTGCGTTGCACTTGCTGAACAAACCCGACAACCCACGCATTATCAGTATCAACCAATTGCCGCTGGAATTCCGAACCGCAATTCATCATATTCCCGCCGGAGAGAATCAACACCAAAGAGGATCAACCATGCCCGAACAGAAAACCATCCCCATCCGTAATCAGATCGCCGACAAACACAAATGGAACCTGGCGGATATCTACGCCGATGAAGCTGCCTGGGACGCGGATTACCAAAAAGCCAAGTCATTGATCGCCCAGGCCAAACAGTTCGCCGGTAAGTTGGCTGACTCCCCCCAGACCATGTACGCCTGTTTCCACACGCGAACCGAACTTCAGATCATTCTGTCGAACCTCTATCAATACGCCTATCTCAACAAGGACCTTGATAACCGCGTTTCCAAATACCAGGCCCTCACCGAGCGGGCCGCTGCACTGTCATCCGACGCCGGCGCTGCCTACTCGTTTGTCGAGCCGGAACTGTTGACGATCGACGAGTCACGACTGCAAAAGATGGCCGCGCAGTTCCCGCGCACCGACGAGTATGACTTCTACATCAAAGAGTTAATCCGTTCCAAGCAGCATATCCGCTCCGAGGAAGTCGAGGAGGTGCTGGCGTTGTCGTCCCTGGTAACCCGCGGGCCGGATACGATCTTTTCGATGCTCGACGACGCCGATATCAAATACCCATCAGTGAGAGACGAACACGGCAACGAAGTACAGTTGACCAAACAGCGGGCGATCAAGCTGCTCGAATCATCCGACCCGCGCGTGCGCAAAGAGACCCACGAGGCGTTCTACTCACCCTATCGAGAACACACCAACACGCTGGGGGCATCGCTGGCATCGGCGGTGAACACCGATGTGTTCTACACCCGCACCCGCCGCTATGATAGTTGCCTGCATGCGGCGCTCGATTCGAACAACATCCCGATCGAGGTCTACCACGCGCTAATCGAAACGACTGAGAAGAACCTTCAGGGATTGCATGAATACGTTTGCCTTCGGAAGCGCTTGCTCAAACTCGATGAAATTCACAGCTACGACATGTTCTGCCCTCTCTTTCCGGAGCAGAAATACGAGGTGCCGTATGACGATGCGGTCCGGCAGGTGATTGAATCGGCCGCCGCGCTCGGCGACGAATACGGCCGTCAGCTGCGCCACGCCTTTCATCACCGCTGGGTCGATGTCTGGGAGACCGAGGGCAAGGGGAGCGGCGCGTACAGCTCGCACAGCTATACGGCGCATCCGTTCGTGCTGATGAATTACAACGACACGGTCGACAGCTTCTTCACGCTCGCGCATGAGCTGGGCCACGCCATGCACAGCCATTTTACTTGCAAGACACAGCCTTATCCGAAGTCACACTACGCCATTTTTGTTGCCGAGGTGGCGTCGACACTCAACGAAGGACTGCTGCTGGATTATCTTCTCAAGCGGACTAAAGATGATAGGCAGCGTCTCTACCTGCTTGACCGGGCGATCGACAACGCGGTCGGGACGTTCTTCAACCAGGTGATGTACGCGCATTTCGAGCTCGATATCCACACCGAGGTTGAGAACGGTGGGGCGCTCTCGCCGGAACTGATGACTGCCAAGTGGCGCGAGTTGACACAGAAGTACTATGGCCCCGACTTCACGGTCGACGATTTCACGCCACTGAAGTGGTCGCGCATCCCCCATTTCTATATGTCATTCTATGTCTACCAGTATGCCACGTCGTTTGCGGCGACACAAGCGATCCTGCGGCGGTTTCTAAACGGCGAGAGCGGTCTGATCGAGAAGTACCTGACCATGCTTCGCGCCGGCGGCAGCGATCACCCGATCGAGCTTTTGAAACGCTGCGGTGTCGACATGACCACGCCCACGCCAATCGAAGCGACCCTCAAGCAGTTCGCGGAGCAGGTAGCGGAGGTGGAGCGGATGACGCGGTAATGATGTTCCCGTACTGATCGTCGCCGATTGTAGGGCGGGTTTGCTTCATACCCGCCAATGCACGGCTGTCGAAACCACAGGGGTTTCGACCTACAGGCTCAACACCGTGGGTTCATTGTTGCCCCGTGGGCGGCAGACCTCCCGGTCTGCCCCTTGTTCAGGTCCTCGGATTAGAGTATCAACTCATCGAGCAACACCATCCGATACCTCACATAAACAAACTCGGAGGTAGTTCTGTAATACTCATCCGTCTTGACGTGCCCCACTCCCGGCGAAAAATAATGATATTGGTACGCCCTGTCTTCGTCTCGGCTGCCGACCCACTTGTAGTTGATGCATTCGAACGTCCCCGCGGGGACCGTGATTGTGTCGTGGATCGATTCCACTGTCGATGTGTCACTGCCGAAGAATACCGTGTCGTTGACCGCGGCCGGATATTTGAACAGGAGAAACCCCGATGGTCCGTCCACCCATAAACCGTCGCCGCGGTTAGTAGTCGGCAGAGAGACTTCCGGATCCCTGACGCCGTTAACGGTCATGATATACCATCGTTCGTTCTGGATGATAGTGTCCTTGGCAACAGTCCAAATGACCGTATCAGCCCCGATCACACTGCCGGCTGAATCGAGCACGGCGTTTTCGTAGACATAGAAATTGCCGACCGTCAGCGGTAGAATCTGCTTGGGTGGAGTCGGATTCGTGCTCTTGTCGCTGCTGTCGCAACCGGCCAGCAGGATAAGCGTGAATACGAGAATGATAGCGTGTCGCATATGTGGCTCCTTGGCTAAGGGCTCCTTGTAGTTTTGAGAACTCAAACAGCACGCGATGTCTGGATGGATGAATATAGATGAAACGCTCGCCGAATGGCAAGGGGAATCCGGGAAAGGTAGGCCGGGTTGGCTGCGCTTGTCGGCGGTGGCGGCAACCCGCCCAGATCTCGTGGGCGGCCGACCTCCCGATCTGCCCCTTGCGTTTCCGTGGGCGGCAGACCTCCTGGTCTGCCTCTTTTGCGGGGGTACACGAGCCACTACCTGCGTCACCCTGAGCTGCGCCTGCCCTGAGCATGTCGAAGGGTGCAGTTTTATTCGCTTGCGCGACTCGCCAATAATGTAACTGTGTCCGCACGATCTCCCCCCACCGCAAGCGGATGGGGTACCGAGGCGATGCCCCCCGCCGAGTAGTCAGAAGCGCCGCTGAAGAAAGGCCCCCTGAAATCACTCACTTTGAAATGAGATATTGGGCTAAAGCGACCAATTTTGTCCTTGACAAACTTTCCGCGTAGACCCATTTTACCTTAGTATACGCGGAATAGTCTCGAAGTCACATTATGCTAACTGGCGAGAGTTCAACGACCGAGCAACTCTTAGGAGAGTTACATGTCCTCGAAAGCCACTTCCTTCCGCTTCACTCGTTGTTCCTTTCGCGCTAAGCTGTGGGCCACTCTTGGAATAACGGCGGTTCCTCTGCTTGCCCTGCTGAACCTCCCCTCCGCAACGGCAGCACAAGCAAACTGCTGTGTCGGCACGGTCGGCGATGCCAACGGCGACGGCAGTCCCGAGCCGTCCCTTGGCGACATAACCTTGATTATCGACGCCAAGTTCATATCGCTCTCATGCGACGCGATCCCGTGCATTGCCGAGGCTGATATCAACCAATCCGGCGGTGCGAACCCGACATGCGAGGATATTTCGATAGTTGATGTGACAATATTGATTGACTACCTCTTCATCACGGGCCCGGAAAACATCACGCTGCCCCAGTGCGACGAGACCGGGCTCACGTTCTCTCAGCGTGAGGCAGTGTTCAACGCCATTGACAGCGCCTACAACTCGCTGCTCGGTGAGCCTGACGATTCGGCGGCCATCAAACTCGCCGCGTATCTCAACACGATCCCGGATATAGACTCGGCCGGCGTAATCGACAGCGTATCCGTCTGGGCCTGGTTCACGGACGGGCGGATCATATCAGTTCCCAACAACCGCTTCCCCAGCGGCTCGGCAAGCAACAACGAAAGCTGGGTCGACTCGGAGCTGGAGACATCGGTCCCCATCGGTTTCGAGATCCCGGACCGGCGCTTCCCGGACCTTGTGGATCCCCTGGCCGAGGACGTGCTGCCACGTGTCGCTGCCCCCGCCTACGATTACGACCTTCCCTCCTCCATTCAGGCCCGCGTGGTAAGCACGCTGGGGACGGGTTGCTTCGCTATCGGAGCGCCCATAATCAAGTCGCTGCTGGAAAACCACGGCTATGTAACCGTTCCCTCCACCGGCAGCGTCACTTCCCTGTTTAGTGTGGTCGATGATGGGATCTACTATATTGATGCTCATGGCGGGGGATGCATGGGGAGAGACGGTGCCAGGCACCTGGCGGTGTGGACCGCCACAACTGTCGGTGCGTCGGCTGATTCCGCCTATCGGACTCAGCTCAATCGCAACGAACTGGTATACATGCAGGCAATGGACCGAGATCCTTCCTCAGGCACCTGCCGATCGCATCGAAGATATGCCTACACCGGTCGATTCGTAGCCCAGTACATGTACTTCGTTCCGAACAGCTATATCTTCATTAACGCCTGTTACAGCGA